>CAYHSN010000619.1:0-2223 GCA_964359235.1 uncultured Vicinamibacterales bacterium
GCTCCTGTGCGCCGGTCAAAGCCGGCAAGGTGAAACGGTGAAAGTCCGAAACAACGAAGAAATAGCCAATCGCGTTGACCCCGAGTCATGCGTCGCTGTCCGCGAGGTCAGGGGCGAAGCGTTGACAGGGGAAGGTGCGGGCCGGGTATCCAGCCGCGTAATGCATGCCCTGGTGCGCAAGCACGAGGCCCTCCGGAGTGCCGACGCTGTAGGAGTAAGCGGAAGGCCACACCGAGCGCATCGCCATGGCGAGATGCGAACGGACTCCGCGCGGTCACAGACCCCGAGCACGTACCGAATCACCTTGCGCGGAAACCGGGAGATCTCGCGTTCGCCTGTGACGCCCGTGGTCGCAGGCCGCATCGGGAAGCCCAAGGGCGTACGCCGATGACGCACGGACGCGAGAAGTCGGACAGGGTCGTAGTACCGGCGAAGTCGCCGAACAACGCCGAGCGATCGGCTGCGGAGGCGATGGAGGGAAGGACCCTGGCCAAGGGAAACTCGCGAGAGCGCAACGCGCCCCGGACACAGCGCCGGCCAAGCGCGCCCAGCGCGCTCGAGCGAGTACGTCAAGCAGCGAAGAAGGACAGAAAGCAGCGCTTCACCGCGCTCCTGCACCACATCTACGACGTGGAGCGTTTGCGGCTCGCGTACCGCTCGTTGAAGCGAGACGCGGCGGCAGGCATCGACGGCGAGACGTGGCGGCACTACGGCGAGCGTCTGGAGGAGAACCTCCAGGACTTGTCGCAGCGGCTGCAACGCGGAGCGTACCGTGCGAGACCGGTCCGCAGAGCGTACATCCCGAAGACGGACGGGCGGCCGCGGCCGCTCGGCGTGCCCGTGCTGGAAGACAAGCTCGTCCAGCGGGCCACCGCCGACGTGCTGAACGCGATCTACGAGACGGACTTTCTCGGATTCTCGTATGGGTTCCGGCAGAGACGTAGCCAGCACAATGCGCTGGACGCGCTCTCCGTCGGCATCTGGGCGAGGAAGGTGAACTGGGTGCTCGACGCGGACATTCGCCGCTTCTTCGACACGATGAAGCACGAATGGATCGTGAAGTTCATCGAGCACCGTGTGGCGGACAAGCGCGTCGTGCGACTGATCCAGAAATGGCTCAGCGCCGGCGTGCTCGAGGACGGGCAACGAACATGCAGCGACGAAGGCGCTGTCCAGGGCGGGAGCATTAGCCCGCTTTTGGCGAACGTCTACCTGCACTACGTGTTCGACCTGTGGGCTCAACGATGGAGAAATCAGCCAGGGCGCGGCGACATGATCGTCGTGCGCTACGCTGACGACTTCGTCGTGGGGTTCGAGCACCAGCGGGATGCTCTCGCATTCCAGACCGAGCTGCGCGAGCGATTCGCCAAGTTCGGCCTGGAGCTTCACCCCGACAAGACGCGACTCCTGGAATTCGGCCGCTACGCGGCGAACAACAGAGCACGACGCGGCGAGGCGAAGCCGGAGACGTTCGACTTCCTCGGTTTCACGCACATTTGCGGCAAGACGAGGCACGGACGTTTCACGGTGCGGCGGCAGACGATGAAGAAGCGGCTTCGGGCGAAGCTCAGCGAGGTGAAGGCCGAGCTGCGGCGGCGTATGACGAAGTCGATTCCCGAGCAGGGTGAATACCTGCGCTCGGTGCTGACCGGACATGCGCGTTACTACGGTGTGCCCGGCAACGGCCCCGCGCTCAGCGTTTTTCGCCACCAGCTCTCTTGGCTCTGGGGACGCACCCTGCGACGACGTGGCAACCGTCACGTCCCGCCGTGGCGGCGCCTCAGACGCCACATCGACCGCTGGCTTCCGCATCCGCACATCTGCCATCCCTGGCCTTCGCAGCGACTTGGCGTCATCACCCAAGGCAAGAGCCCGGTGCGGTAATGCCGCACGCCGGGATCTGTGGAGGGGGTGATCAGCGATGGTCATTCCTACTCCGACTTGGTGACTCCCTCGTGGTGGGGACGACGGGCCAACGCGGCGCCGCTGTAACCGTTGATTGTAGACAAGGTGACTAGGGAATGACCAGCACAATCCCATAGAAAACGGCCGCCCATGGGGTTAGGGCGGCCGTCGGCGGGGTGCGAGCGGGATTTCAGCAGTGGGCGGCGACGGCCTCTGCCATCTGCATGGTCGTGGCGGATCCGCCCATGTCGTAGGTGCGGACCTTGCCCTCCTGGACGACGCCGGCCACGGCGCCCTCGAGCCGTTGCGCCATGGCCT
>CAYHSN010000620.1:0-2220 GCA_964359235.1 uncultured Vicinamibacterales bacterium
ACGCACAGGGGCTGTGCACGTCAACGGGCGTGGTCGAAGCCGGCTGCAAAGTGGCGATTGGGACGCGGCTCAAGCGCACCGGGATGCACTGGACCGTGGCCGGCGCCGACGCGATTATCGCGCTGCGCTGCTGCAAGCTGAGCGGCCGGTTCGAGGACTTTTGGGAGCGGCGGTCACCGGCCGCCGCCGCCGCGTGAGGTCATCTCACAAATTTGTCGTGCGCCCGCGCGCCCGCGCGCGCGTGAGCGCGTGACACCGGGCCGCTCCACACTGTCGGCCGATCGAGAACCTGCCAGGCGTGGAGCGAACGCGGGCGCGGGGGTGCTGGCCGGTGGACGCGCTGGAACTGGCCCTTCACGCGCATCGTCGGGCGCTGTCTCGAGAAGGATCCGCGCCGCCATCGAGGGATCCGTGCTGCGCTCGGGCGATCGGGTGCGCATCACGGCCCAGTTGATTCTCGGAAAGACCGACGAGCACGTCTGGGCCGAGCGCTACGACCGCGACATGCAGGACGTCTTGATCCTCCTGAGCGAGGTGTCGCGCGCGATTGCCGGCGAGGTGCAGATCCGCGTGGCTGGCGGAAGCAAGCCGGCGCCGCCAGCCGAACCGGTCGCGGCACGTCGCGTCCTCCCCGGGGCGTACGAAGCCTACCTGCGGGGGCGGCAGGCGTTGCCAGGCCGGCGCGCGCGACCAGGCGTTCGAGTGGCTCGAGCGCGCCTACGCCGACCGGCAGCCGCAGCTCCTGCACGTCGTCGCGTTGCCGTTCTTCGACGGCTTGCGCGACGGCCCGCGCTATCAGGATCTGATTCGGCGCATCGGGATCCCCGCGACGCGGTGATCCTGGCGCATGGTCGGCACGATCTCGCAGCTCGTCACGCCCGCCTCGGCCGCCCACGGCGTGATCGCCAGGAGAACACTCATGAACGCGGGACGGGCCCTCACAACGCGGTCATCCGGAACCCCACGCGCCTCCGCAGAAAATGCGTGCGCCTGGCCGGAGGCAGCGCCTGCCATCGGCGGATCATCTCGCGCAGTCCGCGCTCATCTTCCTGCGCGACGGCCGCCAGCTTCTCTCTTCTGCCGCGCCGTTTCTTCAAGGGCTTGCTCCAGAATCTCCAGCACCGCCCGATCTCGCGGCCGCCGCGCCGCCTTCTTGCTTCTGATGATGTCGGCGAGCGAGGCGACCAGAATCGCCACCGTGTCGAACTCGACGGTCAGGGCGCGTGCCCGCAGCCCTTCGAACGATCGGATGCCGTGAATCGTCGCCATGAAATCGAGCTGGAGGCCGTCGGTCTCGCGCACGACTCGATAGAGGTCCGACGCGGGATAGTACGGTCGCAGGATCGTGGCCCCGAGGGCGCGGGCGAGCGCCTTCAGCTTGCGCAGGTTTCGCGGCGTCTTCCGAAACAGGAAGTCGAAGTCGACCGTCGTCACGGGGGCGCCCTGCAGCGCCGCCGCCGCATTGCCGATCAACACCGCGTCGAGGTTGACCCGCCGCAGGAGACGCCCGACTTCAACCAGCAGGGGCTTCGCGTCCATCGCGGTCAGTATAACGCCACAAGCCAGCCGCGGCCTTCTGGTCGAGCGCCGCCACCGCGTCGGCCGCCGCGCCCTGACCGGCGCGGCCCTGCCGATCCTTGACCTGCGCGCGTAGCTGCTCGAGCGCCGTCGGCGGATCCGCGACGCCGTCGTACATCTGCTTCGACAACGTGATCAGCGTCAGACTGGCCACCGGCGTCTTGACGCGCGCGCCCGTGCAGAAGTGCGATCAGAAGAGATGACGGCGGTCCTGGCCACGGTGCGGGCGCGGAGTGCGGGGAAGGGGAAAAACGGGCGATGAGGCGGATCGGGCCGACGTCAATGGGCTCAACGAGCTGCTAGAATCGGCCCGGGCGTGTCCGGTTTTCGCCGGGCGCTCGCCTCGACTCGTGCGAGAGGTTCGGCGGAGCACGGAGGTTCCATGAAGACGCCTCCGTTTTTTGAAATTCCGCAGACGGCTCTATAACTGATCTGCGACGGACGCATTCGGTGTCTGTTGCGGGAGGTCGCGATGTCGGCTATTCGTCGGTCACGGCTGATTCTATTGGCGAGTGCGGGAGTCCTGCTGGGCGGAACGATCGGGAGTTCGTCTCAACAGCAGGGGACCAGACCCCATAAGCGTTAACCTAGCGGGACTTTACTGTAAGCCGACCGAGCACCGGCAGCTCAGCCGCGAAAACC
>CAYHSN010000621.1:0-2214 GCA_964359235.1 uncultured Vicinamibacterales bacterium
CTAGTACCGGGCGAGGTCCTGAATCGCCCGCAGAACGTGGGACGACTGCGGCAGAATGACCTCTTCGAGAGCGGGGCAGTACGCCACAGGCGTGTCGAGCGCGGCGACGCGCCGCACCGGCGCGTCGAGGTGCTCGAACAGCTCGTCGGCGATACGCGCGACCAGCTCCGCGCCGAAACCGCACGTGAGCTGGTCCTCGTGCGCGACGATCACGCGGTTGGTCCGCTTGACCGCGTCGGCGATCCCGTTCCAGTCGAACGGCACGATCGTGCGCAGGTCCACGACCATCACGCTGATGCCGTCTTTCTCGGCTTGCTGCGCGGCCAGCAGCGTGCGCTGGACGAGCGCGCCCCACGTGATGACCACCAGATCGGTGCCCTCGCGACGGACGGCCGACCTGCCGAACGGGATCATGTAGCCGGCGCCCGGGTACTCGCTCTTGTTGTAGGTCTGTCGGTACAGGTGCTTGTGTTCGAGAAACAGCACCGGGTCGTCGCAGCGGATCGCCGTGCGCAGCAGCCCGGCCGCGTCCTGCGCGTTCGACGGGTACGCGATCCGGATCCCGGGGCAGTGCGCGAAGATGCTCTCGCCCGACTGGCTGTGATACGGCGCGCCGCCGCGCAGGTACCCGCCGATCGCCACGCGCACCACCGCCGGACACGAAAACGTGTTGTTCGACCGGTAGCGCAGCATCGACATCTCGTCCCGAAGCTGCATCATCGCGGGCCAGATGTAGTCGAAGAACTGGATTTCGACGACGGGCTTCAGCCCGCGCGTGGCCATGCCGATCGCGCGCCCGATGATGTTCGCTTCGGCCAGAGGCGAGTTGAACACGCGGTCGCTGCCAAACGCCTTCTGCAGGCCGTGCGTCGCCTTGAACACGCCGCCCTTGCCGGCGACCGCCTCCAGGTTTTCCTCGTGGCTGCAGTCGGCGACGTCCTGGCCGAACACGACGATGCGCGGGTTCAGCGCCATTTCATCCTTGATCGTCCGATTGATGGCCGCGACCATCGTGTCGAGCTTGCCTTCGGGCGCGGGCGCCGTCTGAAACGCCTCCGATGCCGGATCCACGTCGGGGGAGTAGACGTACAGCGTCGCGGTGTCGGGCGAGGGCTTCGGCGCCTTGACGGCCTGATCGGACGCGTCGCCGACGATCGCGTCCACGTCCTTCGCGAGATCCGTCAGGTCGCGGTCGGTCGCCAGGCCTTCCTCGATCAGGAACGCACGCAACTTCACGATCGGATCCCGCTTCGCCTCTTCCGCACGCTCGTCAGCCGTCTTGTAGAGACGCTCGTCGTCCGACAGGGAATGCGAGTACGGCCGGATGACGGACGCGTGCACGAACGCCGGGCCTTTCCGCGCGCGCGCGTACGCGACCGCCTCGGCGAACACGCGATAGCTCGCCAGGAAATCCGTGCCGTCCACTTCGACGACGTGCAGGCCAGGGAACGAGCGCACGAGGCGCGAAATGCTCCCGCCGGGCGTTTGCACTTCCCTCGGGACAGAAATCGCGTAGCCGTTGTCTTCGACGAGGTAGACGACCGGCAGCCGCTTCGTGCACGCGGTGTTCAACGATTCCCAGAACTCGCCCTCGCTCGTCGTGCCTTCACCGAGCGAGACGTACACGACCTCGTCTTCGCTCGCACTAGCGCCGTCGCTCGCGGGGGCCCGTCCGCCCCGCTCCGCTCCGGCGCCGGCGCGCGCGGCGCGATCGTCGATGCCGGGCAGACGGCCGTAGAGGATGCCTGCTTCAGCGCAGCCGATCGCCTGCAGGCACTGGGTGCCGGTCGGGCTGGACGACGAGACGATGTTCAGGGTCTTGTGGCCCCAGTGCGACGGCATCTGCCGCCCGCCCGAGCTGGGGTCGTCCTTCGCGGCCACGGCCGCGAGCAGCATCTCGAGCGGGGTCACGCCGAGCGCGAGGCACAACGCGCGATCCCGGTAGTACGGATAGAACCAGTCGTGGCCTGGCTTGAGCGTGAGGCCGGCTGCGGTGAGGATGGCTTCGTGGCCGGCGCCGCTGATCTGGAAGAAGATCAGGCTCTGGTTCTTGAGCTGGATCTCCTTGTCGTCGAGCCGTCTCGACAACACCATCCAGCGATAGGCTTTCAGCAGATCGTCGCGGGTGAGGCCTTCGTAGGAGCGCTGCGCCCGGGTGTGGGTCTTGTGTCCGTTGGTCACCGTCGAAGCCTTCATTCACGCTCCCCCGAACAG
>CAYHSN010000622.1:0-2213 GCA_964359235.1 uncultured Vicinamibacterales bacterium
GCGTCAGGTGCGACCTGGCGGTCGACGTCTTTCTCTCCACCGACACGCAGGCGAAGGCCTCTCACCCGGCGAAGCTCATCAACGTGAGCGATTCCGGCGCTCTACTGGTCCTGCCGGTCCGCCGCCCCAGGGGACAGCCGCTGCAAGTGCTGACGAACGTCGGCCCGCGCGCGATGCTGACGCGCGCCGAGGTCGTGCGGGTGACCGAGACCGAGGCGGGGGCGTTCGAGCACGGCGTCGCCTTCAGCTCGCTCCAGCCATGGCTGGTCCAGGCCGTCACCGAGCGCCGGTCGAGCGCTCAAGAGGTGTCGCACAATCGCCCCGAGTAGGGCCTGCGGCGCAGGAGAACGCGGTGCCTCCGCAGGCCCGATCGCCCGACCACTGGTGGCTTGCGCAGGGTGATGCGGCGGCGCAGTGAAACGGAGTGAAGAGAGCCGCCGCGCCGCGCAACGCTTCGCGGCGGGCGACAGTACGTCAGCTAAGCAGGTGACTTGCGTGCTGGCTCAGGTTGAAGGCGATGGCGCTCAGCAACGTCACGCACGTCACCTTTTCGAGCCCGCGAACCAGGAACTGCTCGAGGCCGTGGTGGCTCTTCTGGTGGGCATTGGCCAGCTCGCATAGTCCGGCACGCGCCCGGTACGTCTGCGCGGCGTCTGGCGTTTCCATACGCTCGCGCCAGGCGATGACTTCAGGGGCGGCCCCCTCCTTCTTCAGCTGTTCGACGGACTTGGCGTTCTCCGCTGAGGGCACCAGCACGTCGACGCCCATACCTCGCAGAGCGGTGATGTCCTCAGCCTTGGCGTGCCCACCGTCCGCGAGAACAGCCTTGGGGAGTTGACCGGTGCGCTGTTCGACTTGCGTCGCCATCGGCGTGAGGTCCCCCATGTCGCTGCCAATGTTCGTCACCTGCGCCGCGACGATGGTGCGCGGACCACCGAGCTCCGAGCCCGCGACGGAGTACTGGACGTTGTAGGCGGGGCGAAAACCTCCGTCCCCCATCTTCATCACTCGCGCTTCAGCGTCCGTCGTGGAGGCGCGGGCAGGCTTCAGCTTCCGGTTTTGCGCTGGGGTCCGTTGCTCTTGGATTTCGGTCACCGTCGCGATAGCTGCCTCCACTCGCTGCTGGAAGTCCCTGGCAGCCGCGGCACGCCGCGTGTGCTGGGCCCGCGTGTACTCGGGGTCATCCGCCGCCGCCAGCACGGCCTTCAGATGCAAGGCGGCCTGCGCGCGACATTCGAGCAGCGAGCCATAGGTTCGAAACGACGGTGCCGAGGCCGCCGCTCGAGTGCGGGTTCCGTCTTCCGCGACCAGGTCCAATGACAGCAATCCCTTCTCCATGAGGCTGGCGAGAACGTCCGTCATCAACCCGTTCAGCGCCTCTCCATGGCCAACGCGAAACCTCGAAAGCGTGTGATGGCTGACCTCCAAGTCGCCCACTATCCAGCGGTAAACCGTGTCCCGCTTCGTCAGCCGCTCAATCTGCCTCGCGCTACCAACCCCCTCCGAAATTGCGTACAGCCATAGCGTCAGCAACATTCGCGGGCTGAGCATCGACCTGCCCGCCTTCCCCTCGACCGAGCCACATTCCAAGCCGAATGCGGTCAGGTCAAGCTTGCCGAGCACCTCCCAAAAGAGCCGCGCGGGGTTCGATAATGCTACGAGGTCGTCTGGCACGGAGAAGCGAATCTCCGCCTGGGCACGCTGGGGTTCTCGTGTCCGCGTAACTCCGGGCTCCGTTGGCCTCCCAGACGTCGACGCAATCTCCGATGCCGCAAACAGGCCAGGCCCTGATTCACTCATCACCCGCAAAGATCAGAAATCTCATCCAGCCGCAAGCGCTTCCGTTCCGCTCGTAATTCGATCGTCCCACTGCACGGCGGCGCGATTAAGCGACAGCTCTTCACCAACAGCCAGCTGACGCCGCAGCGCTCCGCGGGCAAGTACGCCGTCTGGTTCCCGCAGCAGTACCTGAGCAACATCGGCGTCTCCACGCCGCAGAGCTTCACCGGCGGCGCGTTCCTCGCCTTCAGCTCGCAGGCCGACGCCCAGGCGCACGCGCGGCAGCGAGGCCTCGGCGTCATCTTGGATCCGAGCGGTGCGCCCGACGCGACCCAGACCTGGCCCTCGGCCACGCAGTTCGTCTTGCAGCTCAGCAACAGCCAGCTGGTGCAGCAGCGCGTCGCTGGCAAGTACAACGTCTGGTTCCCTCAGCA
>CAYHSN010000623.1:0-2213 GCA_964359235.1 uncultured Vicinamibacterales bacterium
TCACGCACCTGGCCAGCGGTGTCAGCAGCTCGGACTTCCCGCCGACGACGCAGCAAGCGACCGTGCAGAGGCAGCTCGGCGAGCAGGCGGGCAGCTACAAGAATCAGCTCGACGAGCTCGTGGCGAAGGACGTCGCGGCGTTCAACGCGCTGCTGAGGGAGAAGGGGTTGCAGAACATCATCGTGAGATAGCTGGGGCTGGGGGCCCGCGCCCGTGGGGGCCGGCTTCAGCCGGCCCTATGGCAAGGAATCGCCACTTCCGCGAGGGCCGGCTAAAGCCGGCCCCCACGGGCGCGAGCGGGGCCGATCGTGACGAAGAGCGCTGCGCCGCCACGCGTCGGGACCGGCCTGACCTCCATCGCGTGTTTGCCGTGGCCGCGCATGACCGTGTGCCCGGAGGCAAACCCGATGGCGGCGCCGAAGATCACGTCGCTCAAGTAGTGTTTGTTGTCGGAGATCCGCGCCGCGGCCACGTAGGCCGCCAGCGTGTAGGCGGGAATGCCGATCTTGTAGCCGTAGTGATGTTGCAGGACCGAGGCCGTCGTGAAGGCGCTCGCCGCGTGGCCCGACGGAAACGAATACCTGGAGCCGTCGGGCCGCTCGCGTCGCACGGAGACTTTGAGGAGCTGGGCGTAGGTCTGGCTGAGGAACTGGGCGCGCACGACGTCGGCGCTCACGGCCGCCAGGTGCGGCCGACCGGCCGCCCGCCCGAGCACGTAGGTTCCAAACGCCAAGCCGGTCTGGAGGTAGAAGGCGCCGTACGTGTTGCCAGGCTTGAGCACGTCGTTCAAGCCCGGGTTCTCGGTCAACTCGTTTCTGAGATCGTCGTCCCAGATGTGACCGAGGAGTGCGACGCCCCCGCCGATCCCGAGCGACACGGCGTCCTCTTTCGACCAGAAGCGCTTCAGATCGGTCGGATACTTCTTGAAGAGCGCGCCCAGGCCCGGCGGCTGCTCGAGACCATCCGAGGCCTTCTCGGGTTGCGCGCTCGCGGGTGGGGCTGACGTGCTCGCGGGTGTCTGCGCCGCCGCGACGGCGGGACGCCAGACGAGCACGACCATCACCAGTCCGACAACCCACCTTCGGCCGCCGACAAACGTCATGCGAAAACTCCTGGAGCACCCGGGCTCTTGCGATTGGGCGGAAGTGAACTCATGGTAGCCCGAATACGGCACCGCAATCCAGCGACAAACGCCGCTACATGAACCAGCCGGCCGCTCGATGCACCGCGTCACCGTAGGCGCGCATGAACTGCATCTCGTCTTCAGGCAGCGGACCCTGGCGGACGGCGGCGAGGTTCTCGACGAGTTCGCGCTCGGAGCGCGGGGCCGTGAGGCAGACATCCACGTGCGGGTTGGTGAGGACGAAGCGGTAGCACTGCCCCGCCGTCGGGAGCGGACCGTCCTTCGGCCACCCTCTCGTCCGCCGCAGCAGGTAGGTCCAGCGCGTCGCCGTGTAGCTGATGAGACCGGGATCGTGCGCCGCGAGGTGCGGGAAGATCTCGGCCTCGGCGCCGCGGTGCGCGGCGTTGTAGCGGATCATGAGACAGTCGAGCGCACCGTCTCGAGCGAGCTCGCCCGCGAACACGCGATGATGCGTCGAGATGCTGACAGCCTTCACGCGCGGGTCGTGGCGAAGCGCCTCGAGATCCTCGCGCACCTTCGGCGTCAACTGCCACGGCTTTATCACGCCCAGGAAGTGAAACACGTCGATGTAGTCGGTGCGAAGCTGGCGCAGGCGCTTCTCGAGCGTCTTCCGCAGATCCTGCCGCCACACGATCCAGTTGTACGCGCCAGTGGCGATGACGCATCGCTCGCGCTCGCGTGGCGGAAGCCCGCGCAGCGCGCGGATCATCTGCGTGTCGAAGCCGTAGCAGAAGAAGTAGTTGATGCCTTCGTCCAGCGCGCGCTCGACGGCGCGCGTGCCGGGGCGATAGGACGCGGACAGGCCGAAACGGAAGACCGGGATACCGGTGCGGCCCAGCGTGCCGGCCAGAAACTCATGTTGCATGTCCATGAGGCCGCCTGAATCGAGTGACGGCGTCACATGCCCAGAGCGCGGCGTCGCGCTCGAACTGAAGCGACGGTGCCCCGGATCGAGTTGACGGCTTGCACCCGGATTAGTCCTTGGCCTCCCCGCCTTTCAGCAATTGTGCCAGACCGACTATGTAGCGCAGCCCTTCAGGGCTGCTTCTGAAGGCAGGCCTGAAGGCCT
>CAYHSN010000624.1:0-2211 GCA_964359235.1 uncultured Vicinamibacterales bacterium
GACTGGCGGTGGACCTGGTGATCTGGAACGAAGATCACGCCGGTTACCGGCAACTTCTCCACGAACAAATCATGGGGTTGATTGCCGCAGGCATCGAAGCCAACGTGACCGATCGACCGGGCGGCATCTTTGTGAGGCTCGCGGAGCAGATATCGGACGAGGACCGCGTTCTGCTGCAAACGGTCGCGCGCGCCATCCTCACCGACAGCCGGGGGACGCTGTGGGACCAGATCCACCGTCGCCGACTGGCGGAAGTGCCGGTCCCGCGCCTCACGCCGGCCCGAACCTTCCGCGCCGAAGCACCGGCGGCCGCCGAGTTGCCCGGCCGCGACCTGATCTTCTTCAACGGGCTGGGAGGATTCACGCCGGATGGGCGCGAGTACGTGATTACGACCGCGCACGGACAAGTGACGCCGGCACCGTGGGTGAATGTGCTGGCAAACCCGAACTTCGGAACCGTTCTCTCGGAGAGCGGCCATGCCTACACCTGGAGCGAGAATGCCCACGAGTTCCGCCTCACTCCCTGGGACAACGACCCGGTGAGCGATTCAAGCGGAGAAGCCTTTTACATCCGTGACGAAGAGAGCGGCCGCTTCTGGTCCCCCACGCCGCTGCCCAGCCGCGGGGCGATGCCTTACGTCAGCCGGCACGGATTCGGCTACAGCGTCTTCGAGCACACGGAGAGCGGCATCCGCTCGGAGATGTGGGTTTACGTGGCCCTGGACGCGCCGATCAAGTTCACGGTGTTGAAAGTGCGAAACGAGTCCGGCCTATCCCGCCGGCTCTCCGCCACGGGATACGTGGAATGGGTGCTGGGAGATCTGCGGCCGAAATCGGCGATGCACGTGGTCACCGAAGTCGACCCCGACAGCGGAGCGCTCTTCGCGCGGAACCCCTACAACACGGAGTTCGCCGGCCGGGTTGCCTTTTTCCACGTGGACGATGCGATTCGGACCGTAAGCGGCGACCGGACGGAGTTTCTTGGGCGTAACGGCACGCTTCGGAGTCCGGCCGCCATGAACCGGTCGCGGCTTTCCGGCAAAGTGGGGGCCTCTCTGGATCCCTGCGCGGCGATCCAGGTTTCCTTCGAGCTGGCCGACGGGGAAGAGCGTGAGATCATCTTCACGCTCGGCGCAGGGCAAGACGCCGATGACGCCGGGAACCTGGTGCATCGCTTCCGTGGATCCGCTGCGGCGCGTGGGGTACTCGAAACGGTGTGGCAGTACTGGAAGCACACTCTCGGCGCAGTGCATGTTGAAACCCCCGACCCGGACGTCAACGTCCTGACCAACGGTTGGCTCTTGTACCAGACCCTGGCGTGCCGTCTTTGGGCCCGGAGCGGATACTACCAGTCGGGGGGCGCCTTCGGATTCCGGGACCAACTGCAGGACGTAATGGCGCTCGTCCACGCCGAGCCGCACCTCGTGCGCGAGCACCTGCTCCGCTGCGCGGCCCGTCAGTTCCCGGAGGGAGATGTCCAGCATTGGTGGCATCCCCCCTCGGGTCGGGGCGTGCGCACACACTGCTCGGACGATTTCCTCTGGCTGCCCTTCGCGACGTGTCATTACGTTTTGAACACGGGGGATACCGGGGTGTTGGACGAACCCGTCCCCTTCGTCGAAGGCCGCCCGGTAAGCACGGAGGAGGACTCGTATTACGATTTGCCCGGCCGGTCTGAAGAGGCGGCCACCTTGTACGAACACTGTGTGCGAGCCATCCTGAGGGGCCTCAAGACCGGGGAGCACGGCCTGCCGCTCATCGGCTCCGGCGACTGGAACGACGGCATGAACCTGGTGGGCGAACACGGCAAAGGCGAAAGCGTCTGGTTGGGGTTTTTCCTTTATGAAGTGCTCATGCGGTTCGCCGAGGTCGCCCGCAAGGCCGGTGACGGTTCCTTCGCCGAACGTTGCCGGAGGGAGGCGGCTCAAGTGCGCCTGAATATCGAGCGGAACGGCTGGGACGGCGAGTGGTACCGCCGCGCCTACTTCGACGACGGCTCGCCGCTTGGGTCGGCGAGCAATTCCGAATGCCGGATCGATTCGATTTCGCAAAGCTGGTCCGTCCTGTCCGGGGGGGGCGACGCCGAGCGCTCGCGAATTGCGATGGAATCGGTGGATCGGCACCTCGTTCGCCGGGACCATGCGCTGATCCAGCTCCTGGACCCGCCGTTCGACAAGTCGGATCTGAATCCCGGCTACATAAAAGGGTACG
>CAYHSN010000625.1:0-2209 GCA_964359235.1 uncultured Vicinamibacterales bacterium
AGTTCACGGGCCTCCAGGGCAAGTACGTGCCGGTCGCGGACACCGTCCGCAGCTTCAAGGAGATCGTCGACGGCCAGTACGATGCGCTGCCCGAGCAGGCCTTCTACATGGTCGGCACGATCGAGGAGGCCGTCGAGAAGGCGGAGAAGATCAAGGCCGCCCAGGCGTAGGCTCCGGCCGCGCGATCGTCCCATGGCCATTCTTCCGATTCCGTCGCAGCTCACGCTCGAGATCGTCACGCCGGACCGCGCGATCACGCACGCCGACGTGGACGAGGTGGTGCTGCCGGCCGCCGAAGGCGCGCTCGGCGTGCTGCCGGGCCACACCCCGGCGCTCGTCAGCCTGCAAGTGGGCGAGCTCTGGTATCGGCGGGGCGCGGAGAAAACGTATCTCGCGGTCGCCTTCGGGTTCGCGGAGATCCTGTCCGATCGGGTCATCGTGCTGGCGCGCGTGGCGGAGCGCGCCGAGGAGATCGACATCGCCCGGGCCGAATCGGCGCGCAGGCGCGCCGAGCAGCACCTCACCGTGAAGGCCGCACCCGGCGCCACCGTTGATCTGGAACGCGCGCGCGTTGCGCTGCTCAAATCACTCCTCCGGTTGCAGGTGGCTGCCCGGGCGCGGCGTGGGTGACATGCGCGTCACCTGGGCCGTCCTGTCGCATCCCGGCTTGCGCCGCAGCTCCAACGAAGACAGCTACTGCGCCCGTCCCGACCTGGGCCTCTTCCTGGTGGCCGACGGGATGGGCGGCCACGTCGGCGGCGAGGTCGCCTCGCGCGTGGCGGTCGGCGCGATCGAGGCGTTCACGACCGAGACGGCCGGCCTCGATTGCAACCGCACCTGGCCGTTTCCCTACGACCCGCAGTTGAGCGTCGAGGCCAACCGCCTCAAGGCCGCCTTCCGGCTGGCAAACCGGCGCATCGCCGACACGATGGCCGGCGCCGAAGGGCTGCGGGGCATGGCCACGACCGCCTCGGGGCTCCTGATCGGTCCGCGCGGCACGAGCGTCGCGCACATCGGCGACAGCCGTGTTTACCGGCTGCGCCTGGGCGCGCTCGACCAGGTCACGCGGGACCATTCCTGGGTGGAAGAGCAGGTCCGCTCGGGCGCCATGACCGCGAGCGCCGCGCGACAGCATCCCTGGCGTAACATCGTGACGCGGGCGCTGGGCGGCGGCGACGACCCAGAGGTGGACGTCGTGGATTTGTCGCTCGAGCCCGGCGATCGGGTGCTGCTCTGCTCGGACGGGCTCTACTCGGTGGTGCTCGACGCGCGCATCGCGGACGTCGTCGGCGGGCCCGAGCCGCTCGAGGCGATCTGCCAGACGCTGGTGGCCGAGGCCAACGCTGCGGGCGGACCCGACAACATCACCGCCCTGGTGCTGCAGGTCGATGCTGAGTAACCTCCGGCAACTCATCCGCTACCGCGGGCTCGTCCAGAGCCTGGTGGCGCGCGAGCTGAAGGCGCGCTACCGCGGCTCCGTCCTCGGTTTCTTCTGGTCGTTTATCAATCCGCTGCTCCTGCTCCTCATCTATTCCTTCGTGTTCAGCATCGTCTTGCCGGGCACGCGGCCGAAGGAGATCGAGCCGTACGCGCTCTTCATGTTCTGCGGCATCCTGCCGTGGACGTGGTTCTCCTCGTCTTTGTCGGAAGCGTCGAACGTGCTCATTTCCGGCGGCAACCTGATCAAAAAGGTGCTGTTCCCGGCCGAGGTCCTGCCGATCGTCACCGTGCTGGCGAACATGGTGCACTTCTTTCTCGGGCTGCCGATCCTGGCGATCTTCCTCCTTTACTACCAGCGGCCGCTGCAACTCTCGGAGATCGTCTGGTTCCCGGCGGTCGTGTTCGTGCAGTTCCTGCTGACCGTCGGGCTGGCGCTCGTGCTGTCGGCGCTCACCGTGCACTTCCGCGACCTCAGGGACATCCTTTCGAACGTGATCACGTTCTGGTTCTTCGCGACGCCCATCATCTATCCGATGTGGATGGTGCCGTCGTTCGGGCGAAACCTGCTCAACCTGAACCCGTTCGCGCACCTGGCGATCTCCTATCAGGAGATCCTGTTCTACGAGGGACCGTTCGGACACTGGAAGTGGCTCGTCGCGCTCGGCGCCGCGTCGGCCGGGCTGTTCCTGGTGGGGTATTTCGTCTTCGATCGGCTGAGGGATTCGTTTGCCGAAGAGGTCTGATGTGGCAGCCCTGAAGGGCTGCGCTA
>CAYHSN010000626.1:0-2198 GCA_964359235.1 uncultured Vicinamibacterales bacterium
TCGGCGAGCACCGGGAGATCGATCTTGGCTGACGCTGGAGGCCGGAGGCCGGAGGCCGGGAACCAGAGGCCCGAGGCCGGGGGCCAGAGACCGGAGGCCGGAGGCCGGGAACCAGGGGCCGGGACTCCGCTCCTGGAGGTTGATCGCCTCACAACGGTCTTTGACATCCATGGGCGCAGCGCCGCGGCGGTCGACGGTGTGAGCTTCGTGGTGCGGACGGGCGAGACCCTGGGGCTCGTCGGCGAGTCCGGCAGCGGCAAGTCAGTCACCGCCCTGTCGATTCTCCGGCTCGTGCAACCGCCCGGACGCATCGCGGGCGGCGCCATCCGACTTCGCGGGCGCGATCTCCTCGCGCTGTCCGAGCGGGAGATGCGGGCGGTGCGCGGCGCGCAGATCTCCCTCGTGTTTCAGGAACCGATGACCGCGCTCAACCCGGTCTTCACGATCGGCAGCCAGATCGAGGAGACGCTGGCTGTCCACGGCCGCGCTTCGGGTCGCGCGGCCCGGGAGCAGGCGATCGATCTGCTGAGGGCCGTCAGCATGCCCGGCCCGGAACGCCGGGTCGACGAGTACCCGCACCAGCTCTCGGGCGGCCTGCGCCAGCGCGCGCTCCTCGCGCTCGCGCTCGCGGCGCGCCCGGCGCTCGTCATCGCGGACGAGCCCACGACGGCGTTGGACGTGACCGTCCAGGCGCAGATCCTCGATCTGCTGCGCGAGATGAAGGATCGGTTCGGCCTGTCGCTGCTGCTCATCACGCACGACCTCGGCGTCATCGCCGAAACCGCCGATCGGGTGGCCGTCATGTACGCAGGGCGGATTGTGGAGGCAGGTCCGGTCCGGGAGATCTTCCGCGACCCGAAGCATCCGTACACGCGCGGGCTGCTGGCGTCGATTCCGGGCGGGCAGCCGGGTACGCGGCTCAGGGCCATCCCGGGCGTCGTGCCCTCGCTCGGCGCGCTGCCGGCGGGATGCGCCTTCGCGCCGCGGTGCGCCGATCGGTTCGATCGCTGCGACCAGCGGCCGCCGGGATCGACGCCTCTCGGCGTGGACCGCAGTGTGCGATGCTACCTGCACGGCGACGGGTGAGGCGAAAGCCAGCATCCGGGCCGACCAAGGTCGGCCCCAACCAGATGCTGGAGAAACCGGGACCACCGTAGGGGCCGACCATGGTCGACCCGATCGCGGTAGTAGGGGCCGACCTTGGTCGGCCCGATCGCGGTAGGGGCCGGCTTTCGCCGGCCCTCAGAAGAACGATGCCCCTGCTCGAAGTTCGCCACCTCGTGAAGCACTTCGTGACGCGCCAGGGCCTGCTGCGCCGCGGCACGATCGTGCGCGCCGTGGACGACGTGAGTTTCACGATTGAAGAGGGCGAGACGTTCGGTCTGGTCGGCGAGTCGGGAAGCGGCAAGACGACCACGGGCCGGTGCATCCTGCGGCTCGTGGAACCGACCTCGGGTGAGGTGCTCTTTCGAGGCGAGAACCTGCTGACCTTCCCCCCGGCGCGCCTGCGCCGCGCGCGCCGTGACCTGCAGATTGTGTTTCAGGATCCGTACTCGTCACTCAACCCGCGCATGCGCGCCGGCGCCATCGTCGAGGAGCCGCTCGTCATCCACCGCATCGGCGGCGCGTCGGAACGGCGGCGGCGCGTCGCGGAACTCTTCGAGCTGGTGGGGCTCGATCCGGCCTTCGTCTCGCGTTATCCCCACGAGTTCAGCGGAGGCCAGCGCCAGCGCATCGGTGTCGCGCGCGCGCTCGCGCTGAACCCGTCGTTGGTCATCGCGGACGAGCCCGTCTCCGCCCTCGACGTGTCAGTGCAGGCGCAGGTCGTCAACCTGTTGATGGAGCTGCAGCAACGCCTGAAGCTGACCTACCTCTTCATCGCGCACGACCTGCGGCTCGTCCGTCACATCTGCAACCGGACCGCCGTGATGTATCTGGGAAAGATCGTGGAGCTCGCGGCGACGGGCGCGCTCTTCGCGTCGGCCCGCCACCCCTACACCCGCGCGCTGCTCTCGGCGATCCCGGTGCCCGATCCGGACGCGCCACGCCAGCGGATCGTGCTAGATCCGAAGAGCTTCAACCGCGATGCCGCATTGAGGGAAGTCGAACCTGGGCATTGGGCCGCCACCTGACAGGGTGCGCCCGACGAGCCGGGGTTGCGTTTGCTATTCTGGGCCTCCGGTGGTATGTGTTAGAGT
>CAYHSN010000627.1:0-2196 GCA_964359235.1 uncultured Vicinamibacterales bacterium
CCCGCCGCCTAGCGCGGGTGAGCCCTCAGTTTGGTTGCGGCTCAGCCGCGCTGTGAGTCTCCGCCGTCTCGCGCGCGCGGCTACCCCCCCAGGCTCGCCCCGCTCCGGACCGGCGCGCCGGACGGAAGTTCGGCCGTCTCCGGCTCGACCGTCGCCTCGACCAGCTTCCACGCGTCGCGATCCTCGAGAATCCGGGCCGCAAACGCCGTGTGCAGCGCATGGCCGCCGCGGTGCGCCACCAGGTGGCCGACGATGGGATACCCGACGAGCGTCAGATCCCCGATCGCGTCGAGGATCTTGTGACGCACGAACTCGTCCTCGAACCGAAGCGTGTTGTTGAGCACGCCGGTCTCATTCAGGACGATCGCGTTCTCGAGCGATCCGCCGAGCGCGAGACCGCGCTGGCGCAGCGTCTCGACTTCCTTCAGGAACCCGAAGGTACGCGCCGGCGCGATGTCCTCGACGAAGCTGTCCTCGGTGATTCGCAACGTGCGCGACTGATGGCGCAACAGCGGATGATCGAAGCTGATGCTGTAGGTGACCTTGAAGTGATCCGACGGATACAGCGCGATCCGCTTGTCGTTCTGCGACAGCGAGATCGGCCGCAGCACTTTCAGGTACCGCCGGGGCAACGCCTGACGCTTCACGCCCGCTTCCTGTATGAGGTAGACAAACGGCGCGGCGCTGCCGTCCATGATCGGCACCTCGGGCGAGTCCAGCTCGACGATCACGTTGTCGATGCCGAGGCACGCAAGGGCCGCCAGAAGGTGCTCAATCGTGTCCACGGCGCCGGCCTCGCGCGCCAGACCCGTCGCATAGTGCATGCTGGCCAGATGGGTGACCGTCGCCGGGATCTCGAGCCCGCCCAGATCCGCCCGCACGAACCGAATGCCGCGATCGGGCGGCGCCGGCTTGAGGGTGAGTTTGACCTTTCGGCCCGAATGGAGACCGATGCCGGTGCAGCGAATTGATCGACGCAGTGTCCGCTGGGCGCTCATTGACCTCTCATTGGTCGGAACCCGGTGAGCGCCAGTCTGCCCAGCAAACAGACTGCCAGCAACGACTTGGATGACGGCATTCAGCTAACACGCTCAAACAAATATAGTTACAAGCAGGAACCGGAAGTCTGACACTCGATTCTTCACCAGACCGTGGCTCAATAGCCACACTGCACGAGGCGTCAATCGTGGCCCTTGCACCACAAATGCACGTTCCTGCGAGGCCCCACCCACGAGGGGCATCAGGCCGCGGGGCGGGCGTTCCGCAAAATCCGCGCAAGGAACCCACCGGTGGCGGAGCCTTGGGTCCGCGCCACGGCCTCCGGCGTCCCCTGCGCGATCATGCGACCGCCGGCCTCGCCGCCTTCCGGCCCGAGATCGATGATGTGGTCAGCCGACTTGATGACGTCCAGGTTGTGTTCGATCACGACCACGGTGTTGCCCTGGTCGACGAGCTTGTTCAGCACGTCGAGCAGCTTCCGCGTGTCCTCGAAGTGCAACCCCGTCGTCGGCTCGTCCAGGATGTAGAGCGTGCGCCCGGTCCCCCGCCGCGAGAGCTCCTTCGCCAGCTTCACCCGCTGCGCCTCACCGCCGCTCAGCGTCGTCGCCGATTGCCCGAGCTCGATGTACCCCAGGCCGACATCCTGCAGCGTGCGCAGCTTGTTGGCGATCGGCGGGAAATTCTCGACGAGCGGTAGCGCCTGATCGACCGTGAGGTCGAGCATGTCGGCGATCGACTTTCCGCGGTACCTGATCTCGAGCGTTTCGCGGTTGTACCGGCGCCCCTTGCAGCCCTCGCACGTCACGTAGACGTCTGGCAGGAAGTGCATCTCGATGGCGATCACGCCGTCGCCCTGGCAGGCCTCGCAGCGCCCGCCTTTGACGTTGAACGAGAAGCGGCCCGGCCGGAAGCCGCGCGCGCGGGCTTCGGGCAGCATGGCGAACAGATCGCGGACGAAGGTGAAAAGCCCCGTGTAGGTGGCCGGATTCGAGCGCGGCGTGCGTCCGATCGGCGACTGGTCGATCTGGATGACCTTGTCGATCTGCTCGATGCCTTCGATGCTCGTGTGCGCGCCGGGCTCGTCACCGGCCCGATACAGCGCGCGCGCAAGCGCGCGGTAGAGAATCTCGTTGACGAGCGTGGACTTCCCCGACCCGCTGACGCCCGTCACCGCCGTGAACACGCTGAGCGGGATTG
>CAYHSN010000628.1:0-2188 GCA_964359235.1 uncultured Vicinamibacterales bacterium
CCGCGTCGAACACGCACGTCGTGCTCACGGGTGTCGGCGTGTTCATCGCCGGGTTCTCGTCGATCCTGACCGGCCTCAACTTCATCGTCACGATCCACACGATGCGCGCGCCGGGCATGACGTGGTTCCGCCTGCCGCTCTTCATCTGGGCGCACTACGCGACGAGCATCATCCAGATCCTCGGAACGCCCGTCGTCGCCGTCACGATCCTGCTCGTGGCGGCCGAGCGCCTCTTCCACATCGGGGTCTTCGATCCGAAGCTGGGCGGCGACCCGGTGCTCTTCCAGCACCTGTTCTGGTTCTACTCGCACCCGGCCGTCTACATCATGATCCTGCCGGCCATGGGCGTGATCAGCGAGCTCGTGGCGGCGTTTTCGCGCAAGGCGATCTTCGGCTACGCGTTCGTCGCCTTCTCGAGCCTGGCCATCGCGATCATCGGCTTCCTCGTCTGGGGCCACCACATGTTCGTGAGCAGCCAGTCGGTGTACGCCGGGCTGATCTTCTCGTTCCTGAGCTTCCTCGTCGCCATCCCGTCGGCCGTGAAGGTCTTCAACTGGACCGCGACGCTGTACAAAGGCTCGATTTCGTACGAGGCCCCGGCCATGTACATCTTCGGGTTCATGGGCCTCTTTCTCATCGGCGGGTTGACGGGCCTCTTCCTCGCCGCGGTGGGCCTGGACGTGCACCTGCACGACACGTACTTCATCGTGGCGCACTTCCACTACATCATGGTCGGCGGCGCGATCATGGCCTTCCAGGGCGGCCTGCACTACTGGTGGCCGAAGATGTTCGGCCGCATGTACCCGGACGGCTGGGCGAAGCTCGCCGCGCTCCTGATCTTCGTGGGGTTCAACTTCACGTTCTTCCCGCAGTTCATCCTGGGCTACCTGGGCATGCCGCGGCGCTACTACGCGTACCCGGACGAGTTCCAGGTGCTGAACATCCTGTCGACGGCCGGTGCTGGCGTCCTCGGTCTCGGCTATCTGCTGCCGGCGTTCTACTTCACGTGGTCGCTCTTCAAGGGGCCGGTGGCCGAGGCGAACCCGTGGGGCGCCAAGGGGCTCGAGTGGGACATCCCCTCGCCGCCGCCCACCTCGAACTTCGAGGAGACGCCCGTCGTGACCGGGCCACCGTACAACTACGCTCACGGGTCGGAGGTGCACGTTGGCTGAAGCGAACGTCCACGACGCGCATCACCCGGCGCTCCAGCACCACTTCGACACGATGGAGCAGCAGTTCGAGGCGTCGGCCCTCGGGATGTGGGTGTTCCTCGTCACCGAAATCATGTTCTTCGGCGGCATCTTCATGGCCTACCTCGTCTACCGGACGTGGCACCCGGAGGCGTTCGCCGAAGGCAGCCGTCACCTCGACATCATGCTCGGCGGCGTCAACACGGCCGTCCTCATCGCGAGCAGCTTGACGATGGCGCTGGCGGTGTCTGCCGGGCAGCAGGGCGACAGGAAGCGACAGCTCGTCTTCCTCGTCGGAACCGCGATCTTCGGGCTGGCGTTCCTCGGGATCAAGGCGGTCGAGTACTCGGAGAAGTTCCGCGATCATCTCGTTCCGGGCCCGCACTTCGAGTGGCACGGCGCGGCGAACCCGGCGAACGTGCAGATGTTCTATTCGCTGTACTTCGCGCTGACGGGGCTGCACGCGCTGCACATGATCGTCGGCGTCGGCATGCTCGCGGTGCTCATCCGGATGGCGGCGAAAGGGCGCTTCACGCGCGAGTGGAACACGCCGCTCGAGGTGGGCGGGCTCTACTGGCACTTCGTCGACATCGTGTGGATTTTTCTCTTCCCGCTGCTGTATTTGATTGAACGACACAACTAGGAACGAGGAACCAGGAACGAGGAACGAGTCATGACCGGTCCGCATCTGGTGCCCAAGCGCATCTACTACCTCATCTTCACCGCGTTGATCGTCATGACGGCGATCACGGTCTGGGTGGCGTTCCACGATTGGGGCTTCTGGAACACGCCCATCGCGCTCGGCATCGCCGTCTTCAAGGGCACGCTGGTCGTGCTGTACTTCATGCACCTGCGCTACTCCACGCGGCTCACGCAGGTCGTGGCCGTGTCGGGGTTCTTCTGGCTGCTGATCCTGTTCGCGTTCGGGATGTCGGATTACATCAGCCGAGGGTGGCTGCCCTTCCCGGGGAAGTAGGGGCCGAGCTTGCCTGCCCTGA
>CAYHSN010000629.1:0-2167 GCA_964359235.1 uncultured Vicinamibacterales bacterium
TCAGGCGGCCAGGCTGACGGGAATGATGAAAAGAGCGGGAAACTGGATGACGGGCCCGACCACGGAGTCGAGCGCCAGAACCACGGCGGAGATCCCCAGCCAATAGGCCGCGTAGATCGGCTTGCCGCGCCGCTCGAATCCCGTGGGCATGGCGGGCCTCCTCCGGAAGACCGACCACATTGTACGCTGCGGCGTCGGCCCTGCCGTAGCGCAGCCCTTCAGGGCTGCCCGGCGACCGCCACCCAGCTCACCCCGGCGGAATCATCCACGGAAACACGTAGGCCTGCGCCATCACGATGAGCCCCATGATGGCCGCGAGCGCGAGGCTGTGCCAGAACACGAAGCGCAGCAGATCGCCTTCGTGTCCCTGCTGGTTCGCCGCCGTCGTGGCCACGACGATGCTCTGGGCCGCGATCATCTTGCCCATCACGCCGCCCGTGCTGTTGGCCGTGACGATGAGGATCGGGCTCAGGCCGAGCTGCTCGGCGGTGATCTTCTGCAGGCTGCCGAACATGACGTTCGAGCTGGTGTCCGACCCCGTGAGCGCGACGCCAAGCCAGCCGAGCATCGCGGCGAAGAACGGATAGAGCCAGCCGGTGCGCGTGAAGGCAAGGCCGAGCGTCGCGTCGGTACCGCCGTAGCGCGTGACGAACCCGAGCGCGAGCATCATGGCGATCGTCGCGAGCGGCCAGGCCATCCGCTTCGACGTGTCGCGCCAGATCGTCCAGACCTCGCGCCTCCCCACGCGCAGGAACATCGCCGAAATGAGCGCGGCGATCAGGATGCTGGTGCCCGTCGCGGCGAGCCAGTTGACGCTGAAGACCGCCGGTTCCGCGCGCAGGGCGCGGTACGCGGGATCCGACAGCCGCGCGCGATCGACCGGCTCCGAAACAACCGGGCGATCGCGATACGCCAGCCGGTGCAAGCCCGGCACCTCGAACGCGGGCGCGAGCCAGGCGTTCGGCGTGCCGGCCTTGCCGCCGCGCACGTACTCCACCGCGCCGGCGGGCCCGCTCGTCAGCAGCGTCTTGATCGGGCCGAAGCCCCACGCCAGGACCGCGAGGCTCAGGATGAGCCAGGGGGTCCAGGCGCGAATCGTCGCGGGCCGGCTGAAGCCGGCCCCCACATCGGGTGCCGGGTGCAGCGCCTGCGGCCCGCGCCGAGCGCGCAGGCGCGAGGCGCGAGCGAGCGGGGGTGCCGCCTTCGCTGCGCTTCGGCGAGCCTGGCCGTAGCAATAGCGGAGGCCGGGGGCCCCGCGAGCACCAAGGGAAGATGACAGGCTCAGGGCTGAATCACGAGCCTCCGGCGCGCGGCGCGCGGCGAAGTCCCACGTGTTCTTCGGCCGCCACCGCGTGCAGAACGCCGCGAGCGTCACGAGCGACGTCAGGCCGGCGACGATATCCACCAGCTCGGGCCCGACCGCGTTCGACCAGAAGAACTGGACGGCCGCGAACGATCCGCCGGACACGAGCACGGCAGGCCAGACTTCCTTGAGCCCCCGCCATCCGCTCATGGTCACGATGAGCCACGCCGGCACGAGGATCGAGACGAACGGGAGCTGGCGGCCGGCCATCGCGCTGAGCGCGCCGGCGGGCAGCCCGGTCACGGCCGCGAGCGAGAGGATCGGCGTCCCGATCGCGCCGAAGGCCACCGGCGCGGTGTTGGCGATGAGCGCGAGGCCGCCGGCCTGGAGCGGCGGGAAGCCGAGGCCCGCGAGCAGCGCCGCGCAGATGGCGACGGGCGTGCCGAATCCGCACGCGCCTTCGATGAACGCGCCGAACGAGAACGCGATGAGCAGCGCCTGCACGCGGCGGTCGGCCGATAGGTGCGCGACCGATTGCTTGACGATGTCGAACTGGCCGGTGCGGACGGTGAGATCGTAGAGAAAGATCGCGCAGAGCACGATCCAGCCGATTGGAAGCAGGCCATAGAGCGCGCCGTCGATCGCGGCGGCGGCCGCGGCAGAGACCGGCATGCCGAACAGGCCGACCGAGACGACGAGCGCCGCGACGAGACCGGTGAGCGCGGCCCACTGCGCGCGCCAGCGCAACACGGCGAGCGTGAAGAGCAGCAGGCCGATGGGGAGCGCCGCCGCCAGCGTGCTGAACCCCGCGTGTCCGAGCGGATCGTAGATTTGGACCCAGGGCATCGACGTTCTGACGCTGTC
>CAYHSN010000630.1:0-2166 GCA_964359235.1 uncultured Vicinamibacterales bacterium
GATAACTGATGCCCAATGGGCTGGCACCAGACACGTCACACTACGCGGTGCGCCGACGGCGCTCTGCCCCGGTGGTTCGGCGAGCTACGCGTGCCAGCGAGCGAAGCGCCTCATTGACCGCCGACGCATTAGGAAACACAGCCGCGACATCGGGATCGAGTACGACGATATTAGAGCCCTGCGCATACCGCGCGGCGGTCACGCCGCGTTTCGCTCTTGAGAAGTCGTATTCTCGCTGTATGGTGTCCTGTTCTCTCTCGAACCGCCGGCGCACCGTCTTGTGATTAGACTTCTTCATACTGCCTTCGCTCGCGCCGGCTTGCAGGTCGGGCGCTGATGAGACGCGTCCGCGGAGGCCGCTCGGTGTAACACACAACCAGCGGCCGACCTCTGACGGATCTGCCAAGCAGCACGAATTAGTCCCGATCTTAGCACCACCCGCGGCCCGCCGGGCATCGTCGGCGCAGGTCAGGTCCTCGGCGTCCATCCGCTCGAACGTCGCGCGGACACCGCGTCGCGCCGCTTCCTCTCGCGCCGCCTCCACCATCCGCTCGGAAATGTCCGACCCGACGACCTCGCCGTGCGGGCCGACCGCGGCGACCGCCGGGATTGTGACGAGCCCGGTGTCGCACGCGACATCGAGCACGCGCTCGCCTGCCGAAAGCGCCGCAAGCGCGAGCAGCCGCTCCTGCGCGGGCGCGAGCTGCTTCCACCAGCAACGCTCGTAGTGCTCCGCGGCCCTGTCCCAGCCGTAACGCTGCACGCGCCGCTGTAGCTCGGCGACGCGTTGGTGACGCCGTACTCGGCCGTGGCGTCGTAGTCCGCCTGGATCTCCACCTCGAGTCCCGCGAACGGCACGCCGAGCCTCGCGGACCACATCATGTAGCCGATCGCCAGGCAGCTTCCGAGCGCGCCGCGGCCGTAGGTGCCCGGGTTCGGGCCGATGCCATTCCCGCCGTTCTTCTCGTTCATATCGGCGACATGCTGCCAGGCGCCTTCCTGAATGTCGCACGTGAGCCCGTCGCGCACCCGGGCCTTGGTCACCGCCGTGCCGCGGCCGATGGACGGCCGCAGGGTCAGGGCCTTCTCGTTCCGCTCGAACGCCGTGCGGATCTTCTCCTCGGCTGTCATGAGACGTCCTTTGTATTGGGGGGAACGCGTCGATTATAGTCGGAGCTTACCCCTCTAGGGGGTCCCCATGTGACTGCGCGCGAGACGACGCGGGCAATCTGCGCCGTGCTCTCGCTGGCGCTGCCGCTGTCCTGGCTCGGCAAATCGAGCGAAGCGGCGGCGCCGGGCGAGCCGATCTGGTTCAACCTGCGGCTGCCGGCGGGCGTCGCCGACCTGGCGCGCACGCTCGGCCTCAATCCGCCACCGCACCGCGCGGGCTTTCTACCGGAACTGGCGCGCCGACTGCACGGTCTGCCTGAAGGGCGGGTCGCCGGGAACGACGCGCGGTTGCAGCAGCTCCGGCTGATGCTCGACGCCCTGAACGCCGCCGACGGCGACCGGGCCGCCGGCGACACCGTGCCGCTTCCCCTTCCTCCCGCTCTGTGGCGCAGCGCGATCCTGCGCGAACAGGTCCCTGACGAGCGTCTGTTCGCGGCCATCGCCGTCAACCGCCGCGCGGCGCTCGTCGCGTACGGACTTGCGGCGCTCGACGACGACACGCTGCGGGCCCTCGCCGCCGCCCCCGATCTGCTCTCACGCCTCGTGGATCGCCACGCTCCGATCTTCGCCGCGTTCGGCCGGAGCCTCAGCATTCGCAACGGTCAGGTGCAGGTGCCGGGCGGCAGCGACGCCCGCGTGCTGTGGGAAGCGCTCGTCGGCACACCCGCATCACAGCCGGCGCGTTTCATCGACGCGCTTCTCGATCGCGATGACGGGCGGCTCGCGTATTTCTACGACGCGGTCGCCGATCTCGACGAGCCGCAGGCGCGGTTCGCGCTGGGTCTCTGGCTCGACGATCCGGCCGCGCGCGCCGAACGCGTGAAGGCGATCTACGCCGCGATTTCTGGCGCGTACCGGGTCGAGTGGCAGGTGCGCGTGCGCCCGTTCTCGCGCGTCCCGGCCGACGTCGCCTGGTTGCTGCTGCAGACGCGCGTCGAGACGACGGGCGCGCCGGCGCCGCCCGCCTCGCGCCGGTTGTGGGATCGCGTGTTCGAG
>CAYHSN010000631.1:0-2160 GCA_964359235.1 uncultured Vicinamibacterales bacterium
TCGACGCCGGAGTCCTTGTACGCCGCGTACGGCTTGAACCGCGCGGACGGTGCCGCCGTCATGTCCACCTCCCGCAACACAGCGTGATCCCGGCACTGCGATCGCACGCGGGCGTGGCTACGCGCCAGCGAAAATCCACCAGCCTGTGGTTGAATTTCCACCACCGCCGGGTCGACCCGCTGGCGGCCACCGCCTCGCTCACGACGCCGCCTTCCGATCGAGTCGCTCCACGAGTGGCCTCAAGCGCTCGAGCTGGCGATGATCCAGCCACCGTCCGTCAACACCCGCCGCGCGAGTCGGATCTGGTGCTCGGAGAACTGCCGCTTGCGCTCGGCCCACGCGTAGGTGCGCGCGATGAGGTCCTCCTCGGAGGCGGGATGTTCGCGCGTGGCGATCCAGTGCACGGTGGCGAGCAGCTCGAGACCGAACGGCGACTCGAAGCCCTCGACGAGACGGGCGACCTTCTCGAAGCGCGCCTGCGACTCGGGGTGCGCCGCGAGTGACGCCCTGGCGTCGGCGACCGCGCCGGGCACGAGCTGCAAGACCTTGGCGGGTGCGTCGCCGCCCGTTCCGTAGCCCGACACGTAATAGCCCTCGATCGCGTGCAGCACGTGCCGGAGGTTCTCTGCGTACGGACCGTAAGGCCCGGCGACGTAGCGCAGTCGCAGCGGCTCGCCGGCCTCCTGCGTGAAGTACATGAGCTTGTGCACTTCGAGCAGCGTCACGAACGGATCCAGGAGACCGGCGAGATAGCGCTCCATCAGGCCGACGAGCGCCGCCCGTCCCGGCGTCATCTCCGGGACCTTCTGCGCCTTTGCCGGCCGCGCCGCCTCGGATGCCGGCGTCGGCTCGAACACCACCACGCGCACATCGGGGAGCGCGAGCAACGCGCGCTCAATGCGGGACCGGACCTCGGCCCACGGCAGCCCGCCTAGCCCGGCCCCGAGCGGCGGGAGGGCGATCGAGCGGATTCCGCGCCGGCGGATCTCGGCGACGAGCGCCCTGAGACCCGTCTCGATGTCCTCGATCCGCGACCTGCCGCGCCAGTGCCGCTTGGTGGGGAAGTTGATGATGTAGCGCGGGTGGGTGAGCTGCCCGGTGTCGAATACGAACATGCGTCCGGGCTCGACCTCTCCCTGCCTGCAGGCGCGCTCATAGGCCTTGAAGTTCTCCGGAAACGCCTGTTTGAACTGGAGCGCGACGCCGCGCCCCATGATGCCGACGCAGTTGACCGTGTTGACCAGGGCCTCGGCCTCCTCTGCGAGAATGTCGCCCGTCTTGAACTTGATCATCGCCGCACCTCCTGCCTCAGAAATACCATTCCCGACGGACCTCGATCGGCGGTTGGCAGCCTGCACCCGCGAGGGCTGCGGCTGCCTGCGCCTCGATACCAGTCGAGCGTACGCCGATGCGCTCGATCAGGTCGAATGGAAAACGGCCATGAACCAGGAACTCGGCCTGCTTGCGTTCCTTCACCTCGGCCGGCCGGAAGTCCGTCGCCGCGATCGCCGGCCAGTCGAGGTGGTCCAGTTCCTCCACCCGCGAGCGGAACTCGGTGTAGTAGGCCCCCGCATTGGAGAGCGAGAAGGCCCAGCGCGCTCCCGAGCGCTCCGCCCACCGGATCACCGCGTGCAGATCCGCTTCGAGATGCACGATCGGTTCCTGGCCGCCGCGATACGTCAGCTCGGGATGGTTCGAGCAGTGGATCACGTAGAGCATGACGGACCGCGGGCAGAAGTAGAACGGGACGTAGTCGCCGACCTTCGTGCCCGGATGAGGGGCCACCTCCAGTTCCTCGATCCGCCGCCGCTTGATGCCGGACATCCCGATGGCCTGCACCGGCCCGCCCCGCGCGATCATCGCCGCATCGGAGAGGAGTTCGCCGTCAGCCGCGATCACGCGCAGATTGTCGACATGCGTGATGTGGTAGAGCTTCGGGCGGGCCGGGGGCGTCGTCATGGCCGCGGTCTCCGGCATCCTCGTTCCTGGTCGGACCAAGTCATGCCGACAGCGCCTCCAGGTACGGCCCGATGACCGTCCGGATCCGGCACACCTCGGCGGCTCGCACGATCTCGTCCACGGTCGTGATCCGGGAGCGGACCGCGTCGCGCAGGGCCTCCATCGCCACGTCGATCCCCACCTTGTTCCGGTAGCGGAAGC
>CAYHSN010000632.1:0-2157 GCA_964359235.1 uncultured Vicinamibacterales bacterium
GTTGCCGGACGCGATGGAAGGTCCGACGCCGGTCTCGGCCCTCATCCACGCGGCGACGATGGTGACGGCCGGCGTGTACATGGTGGCGAGAAACGCGGTGCTGTTCACGCACGCGCCGATGGTCATGACGATCGTGGCGGTCGTCGGCGTCCTGACCGCGCTCGTGGCCGCGACGATCGGCCTCGTGCAGAACGACATCAAGCGCGTGCTCGCGTACTCGACCGTGTCGCAGCTCGGCTACATGTTCCTGGCGACCGGCGTGGGTGCGTTCGGCGCCGGCATCTTCCACCTGGTGACGCACGCCTTCTTCAAGGCGCTGCTGTTCCTCGGCAGCGGCTCGGTCATCCACGCGATGGCGGGCGAGCAGGACATGCGGAAGATGGGCGCGCTCCGGCAGTACATGCCGGTCACCTTCGTGACGATGCTGATCGGCACGCTGGCGATCGCGGGCATTCCGCCGCTCTCCGGTTTCTTCAGCAAAGACGAGATTCTCTTCCGCGCGTTTCTCGGCAACCGCGCGCTGTGGGCGCTCGCGGCCGTGACCGCGTTCCTCACGGCGTTCTACATGTTCCGGCTGATGTCGCTGACCTTCTACGGCGGGTATCGCGGGCCGGCGTGGGACGCCCCCGGCGGCGAACGCGGACACGGCGGGCACGACGACCACGGACACGCCGGTCGCGGCGCCTGGCACGGGCCGCACGAGTCGCCGCGCATCATGACCGTGCCGCTCATGGCGCTCGCCGTCGGCGCCATCGTCGCGGGCTTCGTCGGTGTGCCGCCGGCCCTCGGCGGAGCCGACGCAATTGGCCAGTTCCTCAAGCCCAGCCTGAGGGGGTCGGCATCCCTTCACCCGGGGGGGGCGGGCTTGAGCCGGCCCCAAGCCGAGGCCGGCGCCGAACACGCCGAGGCGCACGAGATGTCCCGGGCCGGCGAGCTGGGCCTGATGCTGCTCTCGGTCGTGCTCGCCTCCGGCGGCATTGCGCTCGCGTACCGGATGTTCGTCGTGCGACCGGAGATCGCCGAGTCGCTCGCCCGGCGCTGGGCCGGGCCGCACCGCGTGCTGTCGAACAAGTACTACGTCGACGAGCTGTACGGCGCCACGTTCGTCTCGGGAACACTCGCCAGCGCCCGCGGCCTCTGGGGATTCGACACGCGCGTGATTGACGGCGCCGTCGACGGATCGAGTTGGCTGACGCGGCTGTCGGCGTGGATCTCGCACATGCTCGACAAGTACCTGGTCGACGGGCTGGTGAACCTGGTCGGCTGGCTCGCCGGCGAGGGGAGTCACCTGCTGCGCCGTGTGCAGACTGGCCTGATTCAGAACTACGCGCTGCTGATGTTGTTCGGCGTGCTCGCGTTCCTGACGCTGTATCTGTTCACCCGGTAGAGGGCAGACCGGTCGCGCTGGCCCCGATGAGACACGACTGATATGGAGACCGCCGCTCAATTCCCGCTGCTGTCGATCGTCCTCTTCACGCCGCTGGCGGGGGCGCTCCTGCTGCTCTTCGTCAACAAGCGGCAGGAGGAGGCGATTCGCTGGATCGCGAACGGCTTCACGCTGGCCGGCTTCCTCGTGTCGGTGCCGCTCTGGTTCTGGTACGACTCGCAGAATCCGGCCTGGCAGTTCGTCGAGCACGCCGAGTGGATTCCCTCGATCGGCGCCAGCTACGACCTCGGGGTCGATGGATTCAGCATGCTGCTGATCCTCCTGACCACCTTGCTCGGCTTCATCGCCGTCCTGTCGTCGTGGACGGCCATCACCGAGCGGGTGAAGGAGTACTACATCTTCCTGCTCGTGCTGCAGACCGGGATGCTCGGCGCCTTCATGTCGCTCGACTTCCTGCTGTTCTTCCTGTTCTGGGAAGTGATGCTCGTCCCGATGTACTTCCTCATCGGGATCTGGGGCAGCGACCGGCGGCTCTACTCGGCGATCAAGTTCTTCCTCTACACGCTCGTCGGCTCCGTCGTGATGCTGCTCGGCATCCTGGCGCTCTACTTCTACAACTTCGACGTCACGAAGGTCTACACGTTCGACGTCACGGTCTACCACCAGCTCAAGGATATGCCGTTCAACGTGCAGTGGTGGATCTTCCTGGCGTTCTTCCTCGGCTTCGCGATCAAGGTGCCGATGTTCCCGTTTCACACGTGGCTGCCCGA
>CAYHSN010000633.1:0-2154 GCA_964359235.1 uncultured Vicinamibacterales bacterium
ACGCGAACGTCCTCTTGAGCGTCCTCGGCTGCCCGGTCGACGCCACGACGCTGCTCCACAGCCAGCCGTCCGGATCGATCTGCTTTCTGCGAGAGATGGCGAGCGGGATGGGGACGTGCGTGAACTCGCCCTTCCAGTAGCCGACCACCATGTTCGTGCGGCCGGCGAGCGCCGCGTGCACCGCGCCGTGGCCGAGCAGCAGGCAGAACGCGCCGTCGTGCGCGTTGGCCGGCAGGCTTCTGATCGTGTAGCTGGGATCGATGTACTTCATGTTCACGTCGATCCCGCGCTCGCGGAAGTAGGTGAGGATGCGGTCCTTCAGAAAGAGCCCGATGTCGCCGAGCTTGCGGTTGCCCGACGCGTCGACTTCCGGCGGCACCTGCATCAGATCCTGCCCGGCGCCCTCGCTCGCGACGATCACGGCGTGGCCGCGCTGCTGGAGGCGGCGCTCGAGCGCCTCGAGGAACAGATCGAGCGAGAACGGCACCTCCGGCACCAGACAGAAGTTCACCTGGCTGTCGGCGAGGACGGCGAACGCGGCGATGAACCCCGACTCGCGGCCCATCAGTTTCACCAGGCCGATGCCGTTGCGCGCGGCCGACGCCTCGCTGTGCGCGGCGTAGGTGGAGCGCCGCGCTTCCGACACGGCCGTTTCGAAGCCGAACGACTTCTCGGTGAACGAGATGTCGTTGTCGATCGTCTTCGGCACGGCGACGATGGCGATCTTCAGGCCGCGGCGGCCGATTTCGACCGCGAGGTCGCGCGCGCCGCGCAGCGTGCCGTCGCCGCCGATCGCAAACAGGACGCCGACGTTCATCCGCTCGAGCGTATCCACCACCTCGGCCGGGTCCTGCGGGCCACGTGACGTGCCGAGGATCGTTCCGCCCATTTCGTGGATCGGACCGACCGACTGCGGCGTCAGCTCGATCGGCGTGTGCCTGTACTTCGGCACCAGGCCCTCGTAGCCGTACGGGAACCCGAAGACCGTCTTCACGCCGTAGTGGTAGTGCAGGCTGAAGACGATGGAGCGGATGACGTCGTTCAGGCCCGGGCAGAGGCCGCCGCAGGTGACGATGCCGCACTTCAGCTTGGACGGGTCGAAGTAGATCCGTGCGCGCGGCCCGGCCAGCTCGAAGCGCGCCGGCTGCTCGCCGGCGGCCAGTTGCCGCTTGAGATCCTCGAGGTTCGAGTCGTACAGCACGTGCTCCTCGTCCTGCACGAACCGGACGCCGTCCATGGAGGAAGGGATGCGACCGTCGCCGAGACGATTGACCGTGAAGTTCACCTGCATCACGAGGGCACTCTACCGCCTCGTTCGGGCGCTGACAAGGGCGGACGCCGCGAAGAAGAAGGACCTGGACGCCGCGCGGGCCGCGCTCCTGGGAGAATGAGGCCGTCGGACTTGACAGGGTCATGTTGGTCATTTAGGATGACCAACAAGGGACCGCCGCCATGCCCCAGTTCAACATCGCTGATGCGAAGGCCCGTTTCTCCGAGCTGGTCCAAAAGGCCATGTCCGGTGAGGAAGTCGTCGTCGCGAAAGACAACAGGCCGCTGCTGAGGCTGGTGCCGCTGGCCCAGCCGTCGCGCGTGCGCAAGCCTGGCTCGGCGCGCGGACAGGTCTGGATGGCGCCGGACTTCGACAAGACCCCGGAAGACTTCGAAGATTACACGTAGTGCGCCTGCTCCTCGACACGCATGTGTTCTTGTGGTGGGTGGATGGCGGAGCGCGTCTGTCCAGGAAAGCCCGCGCAGCTATCGCCGATCCGAAGCACGCCTGCCTGGTCAGTCTCGCGAGTTGCTGGGAGATCGCGGTCAAGCTGAGCTTAGGGAAGTTGAAGTTGGCCGCGCCCGTCGAGCGCTTCCTGCCCGAGCAGCTCGCGGCCAACGGATTCACGCCGCTGCCGATCGATCTCCGTCACGTGGCGCGCGTCGCGGAACTCCCGTTCCATCACCGCGATCCGTTCGACCGTCTTCTGATTGCGCAGGCGCTCGCGGAGGAGCTCGCGGTCGTGTCGGCGGACGCGGTGTTCCTCAAGTACGGCGTGAAACGCATCTGGTAGGACGCGGCGATCTTCCCGGTGACCGACGCCGAGGTCGATGCGCACCTCGCGCGCGCGCTGGCGCCGTTCCCTGACATCACGCTCGCGCGGC
>CAYHSN010000634.1:0-2148 GCA_964359235.1 uncultured Vicinamibacterales bacterium
GGGGCCGATGCACGAAGTGGGGTGTGTGGGGGACCCCGCCAGATGGTGAGGATGCGCGGAGCGGCGCGGGGCGGTGGGGCCCCGCGAGCGACGCGCTTGGCGGGGTGCAGGGGTCCCCGCCGGTTTGAGAAAAGAGCACCCGTGGGCTGGGCGAGGACAGGACCTGAGCGGTCACGAAACGGCGCGCACCCAGTCTCGAACTGCCTGAAGCGCCACCGCCACCGCCTCCGGACTCGTCGACTGCGGCGTCCGCTTCTTCGCCACCGACGCGCGCGGGGTCACGACCTCGGCGACGTCGGCGTCGAAGAGCTCGCTGCACGCACGCCACTCGTCGAGCGTCAGCGACGAGAAGTCGCGCCCGTCCTTCAGAAGCCGCCGAACCATCCCGCCCACGACCTCGTGCGCCTGGCGGAACGGCATCCCCTTCGAGACGAGGTAGTCGGCCACGTCGGTGGCCAGCAGCAGGCCTGACGCCGCGCGCCCGGCCGCGGCCGCCTGGAACGTCATGGTCGCCACGACCGCGCGTGCCGCGCGAAGCGATCCGACGACCGTTTCCTCGGCGTCGAAGACCGCCTCCTTGTCTTCCTGCAGATCCTTGTTGTACCCGACCGGCAGGCTCTTCATCGTCGCGAGCCACCCGGCGAGGTGTCCGATGGCGCGTCCCGCCTTGCCGCGCACGAGCTCGAGCGGATCGGGGTTCTTCTTCTGGGGCATCAGGCTGCTGCCGGTCGCGACCGCGTCGGCCAGCTCGAAGAACCCGAACTCCTCACTGCTGTAGATGATGAGGTCCTCCGCCAGCCGCGACAGGTGCACCATCGTCAGCGCGCACGCGTAGAGGAACGACGCGACGAAGTCGCGATCGCCCGCCGCGTCCATGCTGTTCGAGACGATGCGGGAGAAGCCGAGGCGCTCGGCGAGCCAGGCGGTGTCGATGGCGTAGTTCGTGCCGGCGATGGCGCCCGATCCGAGCGGCAGCTCGTCGGCTTCGGCGGCGGTCGCGGCGAGCCGTGCGTGATCGCGCCGGAGCGGCGCGGCGTGCGCGAGAAGGAAGTGCGCGGCGAGGACCGGCTGCGCCCGCCGCAGGTGCGTGTAGGCGGGCATCACCGCGTCGCCCGCGTGCTCGGCCTGATCAACGAGCGCGGCGATGAGATCGACGGCCGCCCGCTGAATGATCGGGATTCTGCGTCTCAGATAAAGGCGCAGGTCGAGCGAGACCTGCTCGTTGCGCGACCGGCCGGTGTGCAGGCGCTTGCCGGCGTCGCCGATGCGCTCGACGAGCACGCGCTCGACGTACGAGTGCACGTCCTCGTCGCCCGAGGCGACCGCCCGGTCGAGACGCGCGGGCCGGCCGCGTCCCTGCTCGAGGATCTTCTTGAGCGCCGACACGATCGCGCGCGCGTCGGCCTCCGGGATGGCGCCGGCGCGGCCGAGCGCCTCGGCCCACGCCAGGCTCCCCGTCACGTCGTCTTCGAAGAGGCGGCGGTCGAAGCGGAACGACGCGCCCCAGGCGAAGACGTCTTTGTCGGGCTCGGCGTCGAAACGCCCTGACCACAGATGCGACATGAACAGATTCCGAATCGATCCGATGACCCGATGACCCGTTAGCCCGATGATCCGATGACCCGATCACTTCACGCAATCACCCGATCACCCGATCGTCAGATCGATCACCCGATCACCAGATCACCCGATCGATATTTGTGAGCTCTTCTTTCGATCTTTCCTCGCCATCGTCTCGATCGGCAGGCCCCAGATCTTGATGAAGCCGACCGCGGCGCTGTGATCGAAGAGATCGCCGGCGTCGTAGGTCGCCAGCTCGTGGGCGTAGAGCGCGTTCGGCGATGTGCGGCCCACGACCGAGCACGAGCCCTTGAAGAGCTTCAGCCGCACCGTGCCGGTGACGCGTTCCTGCACCTTTGCGACGAAGGCGTCAATCGCCTCCCGCGTCGGCGTGAACCAGAGGCCGTTGTAGACCATGTCGGCGTAGGTGCGGCCGAGCTCGTGTTTGATGCGCTCGAGATCGCGCGGGATCACGAAGCCTTCGATCTCGCGGTGCGCCATGTGAAGGACGACGGCGGCGGGCGCTTCGTAGATCTCGCGCGACTTGATGCCGACCAGCCGGTTCTCCACCATGTCGATGCGGCCCAC
>CAYHSN010000635.1:0-2143 GCA_964359235.1 uncultured Vicinamibacterales bacterium
GCACCTACGGCGCGTTCGTTCGCTTCAGCCACTCCGTCTTCGCGCTGCCATTCGCGCTGACCGGTGCGCTCCTCGCCTCGCGCCACACGCCGGTGACCTGGTCCCGGCTGCTGTGGATCGTCGCGGCGATGGTGACGGCCAGGAGCGCGGCCATGGGCTTCAACCGGCTCGCCGACGCCCGCTACGACGCGCTCAACCCGCGCACCTCGTCACGGGAGCTGCCGGCGGGCCGCATGTCCAGAGGCGAGGCGCGCGTGTTCGTCGTCGCGGCGTCGGCGGGATTCGTGCTTGCCGCCGCCATGCTCGGATCGCTCTGTCTGGCACTCTCGCCGGTCGCGCTGGCCATCGTGTTCTGGTACTCGCTGGCCAAGCGCTACACGGCCTACACGCAGTGCTTCCTCGGGCTGGCGATGGCCGTGGCGCCGGTCGGCGGCTGGCTGGCGGCCGGCGGCGGCGCCGGATGGGAGCCGTGGCTGCTCGGCGTCGCGATCGGCACGTGGGTCGGCGGATTCGACATCCTGTACGCGTGCCAGGATGTGGAGTTCGACCGCGCGCACGGGCTGCGATCGATCCCCGTGCGGTTCGGCGTCTCGCGGTCGCTCCGGCTCTCAAGGGCGATGCACGTCGTGACGGTCGCGGCGCTCGCCGCGCTTGCGGCCGTGGCGCCGCTCGGGTTGGTGTATCTCGGGGGCGTCGCGCTCGTGGCGGGCCTGCTGGCCTACGAACAGTCGCTCGTGTCGGCCGACGATTTCTCGCAGGTGAAGCGCGCGTTCGATCTCAACGGCTTCGTCGGTCTCCTGTATCTCCTGATCACGGCGGTGGCGGTCTATGTCGGATGAACACAGGCGCACGTTCGCGGTCGGTGTCACCGGCGCGAGCGGGGCCATGTACGCCGTGCGCACGATCGCGGCCCTGCTCGAGCGCGGGTGTCATCTCGAAGTCGTCATCACGGACTTCGGGCGGCGCCTGTTGCGCGACGAACTGGGCGAGGGCGCGTCGGTCGACCGGCTGGGCGACTACCTCGCGTCCCGTTACGGCGACGGCGTGCGACGCGGCTCCTTCACGCCGTACAGCAACCGCGACCTGGGCGCGCCGATCGCAAGCGGCAGCCACGGCTGCGACGGCATGGTGATCGTGCCGTGTTCGATGAAAACGCTGGCCGGCGTGGCGCACGGCCTGTCGCGCTCGCTCGTTGAGCGCAGCGCCGACGTCATGCTCAAAGAGCGGCGCCCGCTCGTCATCGTGCCGCGCGAAACGCCGATGAGCCTGCCGCAGCTCCGGAACATGGTGCTCTGCGCGGAGGCGGGCGCCGTGGTGCTGCCGGCGATGCCGGCGTTCTACCAGGGACCGAAGACCCTCGACCACCTCGCGGACTTCATGGCCGGCAAGATCCTCAGCGCGCTCGGCCTGCCGCACGACCTCTATCCGGCGTGGACAGGGTGAGCCCGGCCTCCGTCGATCCGAGCAAGGATCCCGCGCGGATCGCGCGCATGTTCGACGCGATCTCGCCGCGCTACGACCTGCTCAACCATCTGTTGAGCCTGGGGCTGGACTACCGCTGGCGCGCGCGCGCGATCCGGGCGCTGGCGCTCAGGGAGGGCGACCGCGTGCTCGACCTGTGCACCGGGACCGCCGATCTCGCGCTCGCCGCGGTCACCGGACGGCGCGGCCGCGCCTCACGCGTGGTCGGCGTCGACTTAGCCGGAGCGATGCTCGTGCGCGGACTCGAGAAAGCGCGTGCGCGATCGCTCGGCGATCGCGTGGCGTTCGTCCGCGGCGACGCGACGCGCATCCCGCTGGCCGATCGATCGATGGATGCGGCGATGATCGCCTTCGGTATCCGCAACGTCCACGATCCGGCGCGCGCCTGCCGCGAGATCGCGCGGGTGCTCCGGCCACGTGGCCGGCTGGCGATCCTCGAGTTCGGTCTGCCGAGCGTGCCCGGGCTCCGCCAGCTTTACCTCTGGTACTTTCAGCGCGTCCTGCCGCGCATCGGCCGCCTCGTGTCCAGCCATGGCGAGGCGTACTCGTACCTGCCGGCGTCGGTCCGGACGTTTCCCTCGCCCCAGGCGTTTTCTGACGTGCTCGCGCGCGCCGGGTTCACCGCCGTGCGCGCGCGTCGGCTGAGCCTCGGGATCGTCTA
>CAYHSN010000636.1:0-2140 GCA_964359235.1 uncultured Vicinamibacterales bacterium
TCCAGCTTCGGCGAGCCCGCCGTAGCCTTGGCGAAGGCGGGAGTCCCGAGTCCCGGTACGCGTCAGTCGTGTACGTGTGCCCCATGGACCCCGAGGTCCGGCAGGAAGGCCCCGGCGCGTGTCCGAAGTGCGGCATGGCGCTCGAGCCGCTCGAGGTCGAGATCGAGGAGGGCCCCAACCCCGAGCTCGTCGACATGACGCGGCGGTTCTGGATCGGCGGCGCGCTCACGCTGCCCGTCCTCCTCATTGCGATGGGTGACATGGTGAGCGGCGGCGCGATCTCGGCGCGTCTGGGCCACCATCTGTCAGCGTGGCTTCAATTAGCGCTCGCCATTCCCGTCGTGCTCTGGGCCGGCTGGCCGTTCTTCGTGCGCGGATGGGCGTCGATCCGGAACCGCAGCGCGAACATGTTCACGCTCATCGCGCTCGGCGTCGGCGCCGCCTTCCTCTACAGCATCGTCGCGACCGTCGCGCCCGGCATCTTCCCCGACGGCTTTCGCATGCACGGGGTCGTCGAGCCGTACTTCGACACGGCGATGGTCATCACGGTGCTCGTTCTCGTCGGACAGGTGCTCGAGCTTCGCGCGCGCGGCCGGACGACGGCGGCGATCAGGGCGCTGCTGGGTCTGGCGCCGAAGACCGCGCGCGTGATCCGCGACGGCGAAGAGTTCGACGTCCCGATCGCCGATGTGCGCATCGGCGATCGGCTGCGCGTCCGCCCTGGCGAAAAGATCCCCGTCGACGGGGTCGTCATCGAGGGCCGGAGTTCGGTGGACGAGTCGATGGTGACCGGCGAGCCGATTCCGGCGGAGAAGGAGCCGGGCAGCCGTGTGACCGGCGCGACCATCAACGGCACGGGCGGATTGACGATGCGCGCGGAGCGCGTGGGGGGTGAGACGCTGCTGGCGCAGATCGTGCGCATGGTGAGCGAGGCGCAGCGCAGCCGCGCGCCGATCCAGCGGATGGCCGATCGCATCGCCGGGTACTTCGTCCCGGCCGTCGTCGCGACCTCGGTGATCGCGTTCGTGGCGTGGAGTCTCTGGGGGCCGGAGCCGCGCCTCGCCTACGGGCTCGTCACGGCCGTGGCCGTGCTCATCATCGCGTGCCCGTGCGCGCTCGGCCTCGCGACGCCGACGGCGATCATGGTCGGCACGGGCCGCGGCGCGACGGCGGGCGTGCTCATCAAGAACGCGGAAGCGCTCGAGCACCTGGCGTCGGTCGACACGCTCGTCATCGACAAGACCGGGACGTTGACGGAAGGGAAACCGAAGCTCGTCACCGTGCTCGCGGCCGGCGCCGTCACCGAGAACGAGCTGCTGCGCACGGCCTCTGCGCTGGAGCAGGCGAGCGAGCATCCGCTGGCGGCCGCGATCGTGGCCGGTGCGCGCGCGCGCGCCGTCATGCCCGCCAACGTCACCGATTTCCAGGCCGAACCCGGCCGCGGCGTGCGTGGGCGCGTCGATGGCCGGCCGGTGCTGCTCGGCAACGCCGCGCTGATGCAGGCCGGCGGCGTGGCGCTCGGCGCGCTCCACGCGAAGGCTGATGATCTGCGCCGCAACGGACAGACCGTGATGTTCGTCGCGGTCGACGGCCGCGCGATCGGCCTCGTCGGCGTGGCCGATCCGATCAAGGCCTCGACGCCCGAGGCCATCCGCCTGCTTCGAGACGAGGGGCTCCGCATCGTCATGCTGACGGGCGACAGCCGCGTGACCGCTCTGGCGGTCGCCGGCACGCTCGGACTGAGTGGAGACGATGTGCGCGCGGAGGTCCTGCCTGAACAGAAGCGCGACGTGGTCCGGCAGCTCCAGGCCGAGCGGCGCGTGGTCGCCATGGCGGGTGACGGCATCAACGACGCGCCCGCGCTCGCGGAGGCGACCGTCGGCATCGCGATGGGCACCGGCGCCGATGTCGCGATGGAAAGCGCCGGCATCACGCTCGTGAAAGGCGACCTGCGCGGGATCGTCCGCGCGCGGCGCCTGAGCCGCGGCACGCTGCGCAACATCCGCCAGAATCTCGTGCTCGCGTTCGGCTACAACGCGATCACCGTGCCGGTGGCCGCCGGCGTGCTGTATCCATTCATTGGCGTGCTCGTGAGTCCCATCTGGGCGAGCGCGGCCATGACGTTCAGCTCGGTGTCGGT
>CAYHSN010000637.1:0-2128 GCA_964359235.1 uncultured Vicinamibacterales bacterium
TGGCGACGAGCTCGATGAGCGCCGGTCCGTCGCCCGCCCGCGCGCGCTCGGCCGTCCACGTGAACGCGGCGGCGCCCTGATCCGGGTCGGTGCCGTCGATCGTGACGCCGGGAACGCCATATCCGGCGGCCTTGTCCGCGAACACGCGCACCGCCGACTGGTCGGCCACGGGCGTCGAGAGCGCCGTCTGGTTGTTCTGGACGCAGAAGATCGCCGGCAGCTTCCGCGAGGCGCACAGGTTGATCGCCTCGTGCCACTCGCCGAGCGATGATCCGCCCTCGCCGATGAACGACACGGCCACGCGATCCGATCGCTCGCGCCAGAACGCCATCGCCATCCCGGCGATCGACAGCGTGCCGATCGAGAGCGGCGCCGTCGCCGGCAGCACACCCCACTCGAAGTCGCCGATGTGCAGATCCTTCCCATCCATCGGCGGCCCGGCCTTCGCCATCTGCACCGAGAGCGCCAGGCGAATCGCCTCGGCCACCTCCGCGCCGGGGCGCATCGCGAGCGCGACGCCGAGATCGCGGATGACCGGCGCCACAACGTCGCCGTGCCAGCGCCCGTCGGCCGTGCGGTACACCGCTCCGCGGCGCAGCCGGATCGCCGCGGCGTAGATCGCTTCCTGCCCGAGCGATCGGAAGCCTTTGCCCTGGAACGCGGTGTCGCGGTAGCGCACCTCGCCGCCGGCGAAGAAGGCCTTCAGCCGGTTGTCCGTCGCGCGCGTCAGCACCATGCCGCGCAGGATCTCTCGGCGCTCGTCGGGGGTGAGCGAGGCCGCGATCGCCTCCCGGCGCAGAAACCCGTCGCACGCCTCGACCAGCTCGGCTCGCGCCGCCGCCAGGCGTGTCTCCGCCGCGACGCCCGGCGTGGTCTCGGCGAGGCCGGGCGGCACGATCGGCGCGACCCTCGCGAGCGCCGCGCTGAGCTTCGGCCGGAACGCCTCGAGCGCCGCCTCGGCGCGGTCGACCGACGATCCACCGGCCGTGTCGAACGCCTCGAGCGCGAACGCGAGCGCGAACGGATATCGCTCGGCGACGAACGCGCTGAACCGGCTGGCCAGGCCGGCCATCGCCGTGGCTTCGTGTTGAAGTCTCATGCCGGATCGGCTCCGTCGCAAGCCCGCGGCACCTCGAACACAGCAAGCGCGTGCATGTTGAATCGCTTCACCGCCATGCCCCCGAAACGAGAGGTCAGCCACTCTGTCAGATCGGCAACCTGCTTCGGCAACAACCGGAGAAGCCTGTCCGTCTTGAGCGCCCCTCTGGTGAGCGGGTTCATGAAAAGCTGGAGCCTGCGAACGAGCAGTCCGGCCTGCCGTGCGAGGCCCAGGAGCTCGTCAGGAGGCAGGTGGAACAGATGCCCGTCCGAATCCGGCTTGAACTGCATGGCCTCATTCCTGTCTGGCTCGGAATCCGAGAAACGGGGCAGCGCGTTGCGGAAATAGCTCCCGTTTGGCGTCGTCATGATCACGAACCCACCCGGAAGAACCAACCTCGCGATCCTTTCGAGAAACAGATCCGGGTGAGCCACATGCTCGATGATCTCAGTGATCAACACCGCGTCGAATGGCCTGGCAAACACCAGCTCGAAGCAGTTGCCCGGGGCGTATCCGACGCTGCCCCGGTCGTGTTTCAGCTTCACGTAGCCAACGAGTTCTTCGCGCAGGTCGTTCCAGGTGACCTGGTAGCCTCGTTCGGCCAACGTCAGCGTGAAGTTTCCCTGGGCCGCCCCAACATCCAGGATATGGCTCCCGGGTGGAACGAACTCCTGAACGGCAGCGAGAATGCGATGGCGTCGGTGCAGGTAGGCGCGGGTGTAACCAGGGTCCTCGCTCTTCCCAAAGACCTCCATGAGATCGAAGCGATAGCTCGCTTTCCACGAGTCCGGCCATGATGGGTCGTACTCTGGATGTCGCATCGGTGTCACTCCAGCCTGCCTCTGACAGACAGGCACGAGCCTCGTCAGGTTCAGCGGAGGATGAGGTCGCCGCGACGGCGCATGGGACGCCGCCGGTCCAGGATCACGAGCACGCCAACCCTGTCGGGAGCTGAGTGATCGTAGCATGCGACTCACCCTGGCGGAACGAAGGCGACGCGGCTCCCGTCTAGTGCCCCTGATGGACGGC
>CAYHSN010000638.1:0-2125 GCA_964359235.1 uncultured Vicinamibacterales bacterium
GGTTGGAGGTGTAGATCTCGTCGGCCTCGCGCGAAACCTGTTTCCAGATCTCCAGGCCGGCCTCGGCGTGAGCGATCGCCTCGCCGAGCGCCGAGACGTCTCCCAGGCGATAGAAGAACGCCAGGGCCGTGGCCGCCAGGTTCTTGCGGGCGTGATATCGGGCCATGCCGGAGAGGATCCTGAAGTCGTGGGTCGTCGCCCACCATTCCTTGTCGTCCGGCGGAATCGCCGCCGCGGCGCGCTCGAGCGCCTGCTCGGTCTCGTCGGCAATCCGATCGAGCCGGCGCGCCACGTCCGGAGGCGAACGGCGGCCCGACCCGCCTGCGCTCAGCTCGTCGCGCACGTATTCCATGAAGCTCCGGAAACGTGCCTGGTCGAACGGCTTCAGGTGGATGTAGTAGTCGATGAGCCCACCCATGTCCTTCTCCGGCCAGACCGGCATGTTGTAGTTGGCCAGCGATGAACCCGATATCTGCGACACGACTTCACTGGCCGAACGGTAGGCGGCAGCCACGGGGCCGGCGGCCTCTCCGCCGAACCGCCGCCGCAGCTCCCGCAGCCAGATCTCGTCGTCGTCGTCGGGGTTGTACGTGAGACGTCCGTAGAGGCGATAGAAGCTCCAGTAGCGCTCGAACTCCCAGCGGTAGTGCTCGCGCTGCGGGTCGCGGAAGATCCGCCATGCGCCCGGCGCGTTCAGGAACCCCTTCTGCGAGAGCGGCGCATCGATCGTGAAGCCCACGCTGTCCTGGAACGTCGTCGTCGGCGCGAACCGCCGGACGAATTCCGGATTGCCCCACAGCAGCAGCCGGTGCGATCCGAGCGACCAGACCTCGGACAGGTTCTGGTACCGCTGGGGATACTCGAGCCAGTCCCCGTAGCTGTAGGTCCACATCACCTTGGTGGGGTGATAGGGGAACACCATGTGCTCGCCCCAGTACTTGTGGCTCACACGGACAGGCAGGCCCGAGGTGATCGCCGCGTTGATCGTCTCGCGCAGCAGCCCGACGTCGCGCATGTCGAGCAGGATCGGGCGTCCGGAGTCCCGGACGGCCCGGAACACGGCATCGCGGAAGAAGGCCGTCTGCTCGTCGTAGTCGAGACCGGATTCGTGATTAACCCTGAGCTGGAGCGTCGAGATCCCGGGACACGCTCTCAACAGCTTCGACAGCGCGCGGTAGGTGTAGTCGTGCATGTTCGCACGGCTGTAGCCATCGACCATGCTCGGCTGCTTCGAGCCCTGGTTCCTGCCCGACCAGGCGATCTGCTGCCAGATGCCGAGCGTGAACACGAGACCGCGATCGCGCGCGGTCGAGCTGATGTACTGCAGCATCTGGAGGTTCTTCTCGCGATCGGCCTCGGTGAGACCCCTGGCCTTCACCTCGGGATGTTCCGGAACCTCGACGTGGAAGGGGTACATAGGGGTGAGGTAGGGCGTCTGGTGGGAGAAGACCAGATTGAAGGAATTCCAGCGATCGGCCGCCAGCATGCCCAGATACGCGTCCCAGAACTCCCGCGCGTAGTACCAGTCGCGTTCGTCGTCCTGGTTATGGAGGAGCATGCGCACACCGCGCACGGGGACGGCGGGGCGCTCGACCGACTCGCGGATGGCGCTCCACCAGGCGGCCGACGCCGGCAGCGCGTCGATCTGCTGGGCGAGCTCCAACGCGGCATACATCAGCCCCGTGTCGTCGCGCCCGGCAACGGCGAGCAGAGCCTTCCCCCGATCCTCCATCCGCTTGACGGCGAGCGCCTCGGCCGCATCCGGCACGTCGAGGCCCTGCGCGAGCAGACTGCGGACGGCCGCAGAGGCGACCGTCCCGAAGACGATGGCGGGCGCGGGCGAGGCGTCGAGCGACGCTACGCGGAGCAGCCGCACGCCCCGCGATTGGAGCGTGCGCTCGAGTCGCGCGAGCCCGTATTCGGCAGGTTTGCCCAACCCGGGGTCGGCGACGAGCGCGACGTCGGATGGGGCCCGACTGGCTTGCGCGGTGGTCGACGCCGCGCGGGGCGCCTCGGGGAGGCTGGCGAGCGCCCCCGCGACGATGACGGCGAACAGGAACAGCGCAACGACAGGTTTCCGGGAATGTTGTGTGGACATTGTCTTGTGTTCCAAAAGACGCCTTCC
>CAYHSN010000639.1:0-2109 GCA_964359235.1 uncultured Vicinamibacterales bacterium
GTTCGAGGGCGCGGACCACTAGGTTAACGCTTATGGGGCCCCCCGGCCTCCGCTCGTAGAGCTTCGGCCAGGGCCGCCGTAGCCTTGCGAAGGCGCCTACACCCCGCCAAGCGCGTCGCTCGCGGGGCCCCTTCGCCCCTCTCCGCTCCGCGCTCCATTCCCCTTCTGTTCCCCGTCCCTCGTTACTCGTTACTCTTCACTCGTTCCTCGTTCCTCATTCCTCGTTCCTTCACGCTCATCCGATACCGCTCGCGCAGCGAGCCCCCGCGCTCGGCGATCTCCACCAGCCGGCCGTCGCGCAGCATGGCCACGCGGTCCAGCAATCCCTCCACGGTCTCCAGGTCGTGCGTCGCGACGAGCAGGATGCAGCCGCGCGCCTTCAGCTCGCGCAGGCGATCGATGAGCGTCCGCGTCGCCGCGTCATCGAGGCCGGTAAACGGCTCGTCGAGCAGCACGAGCCGCGGATCGTGCAGGAGCGCGCGCTCCAGCGCGAGGCGCTGCCGCATCCCGCGCGAGAACCCCGACACGATGTCGGTGCGGCGTTGGGCGAGGCCGGCGCGTTCGAGCGCCGTGGCCACGCGCGCCCTCGAATTGGCCACACCGTACAGCCGCGCGAAGAACTCCAGGTTCTCGCCGGCGGTCAGTTCGGGATAGAGATGCAGGTCGTGCGCCAGCAGACCGATGCGCGCGCGAAGCGCCGCGCCGCCGACCGCGGCCACGTGATCGCCGTAACGGACGTCGCCGGAGGTCGGCGCGAGCAGGGTCGCCAGGATGGCAATGAGCGTGGACTTCCCCGCGCCGTTCGGACCGAGCAGTCCGACGACCTCGCCGGCCTCGCACGCGAGCGAGACGCGCGTGAGCGCCCGCCGGCGCCCGAAGTTCCGCGACACCTCCGACAGGGTGAGCCGCGTGAAATCCAATCCGTCCGCCTATGCCGCCAGCCCTTCGTCGAGCTCGCCGTAGAGGCGCTCGAGCTCGGCCACGAGGTCGCGGCGTCGCGCCGCGTCGCGCGGATCGTCGAGCACGCTCGTGCGGTGCTTCTGCTCGATGCGCATCAGATCCGCGAAGAGGCGATCGCGGCGCTCCTGCAGCTTGCGGCGTCTCGCGGCGGCCGCCCGGGCCTCGCCGCCCACCGACACCGAGGCCCAGGCGCCGACCAGAACGATGACGACCGCCCCGACGACCCCGGTGATCCGCGGCCACGCCGCGCGGTGCGGCAGGCCCGTGACGGTGAACGTCAGCGAGTCGCCGGCCCGGATCGCCGGTCCGGTTGCGACCAGATACGTCCGGCCATCGGAAGGCATCTCGCCGTGGTTCGCCATCTGCGGCGACGTGAGGTGCATGCCGCCGGCCTTCTGGGCCGCGATCGACAGCGACTCGAGCGTCGCCGGCATCTTCTGGGCAATCGTCACCCGATCGCCGCTGTACGGCATCTGGTAGGCCATCTGCACGACGGTCATCCCCGGTGGGAACGGCCCGGACACCACCACGCGCGGACCCTCGGCTCTCGCGAGCGAACTTGACCCCTCGAGCACCGTTGCGCCTCGCGCCCCCGGCGGCAGATCGAAGACGAGCGGCGCGGCCTCGACCGGCGTCCGCAGGGTGTTGGCGATCTGCAGCAGGTAGAACACTTCCAGTTCGTCGTCGGCCAGCTCGACGACAAACTGCGATTGCCCGCTCAGCGTGACGGCGCCCGGCTGCGGCGCCGAGGTGGCGAGCTTCGCCGATTCGGCCGCGCGCGCGGCCATCGCCGCGTCCGCCGCCACGAGCATGACCTTGATGCCGCCCTGTGACGGCACGGCAAACACCTGGGACTCGAGCCGCTGCCCGTCGACTGCGGCGACCGCGTGGACGCTCGTGCCGGGTGTGAGTCCCGTGAACTGCGCGCGCCCGCTCGTGTCGGTCGTCACGGTGAGGACGCTCGGTCCGCCGTGGAGCTCGATGGGATGGCCGGCGATGTTGTTGGAGACGTCACCGCGCACGAGCCGCACCGAGACGGCGCCGGCCGGCAGATCCCCGGCCGGGAGCGGCACGCCCGACATCTGCGCCGCGTCCGGCATCTGCTGCCCCGCGGCCGGGGCGGCGATCGCGCAGACGACCATGAGCGCG
>CAYHSN010000640.1:0-2105 GCA_964359235.1 uncultured Vicinamibacterales bacterium
GCCTGGCGCAGCGCCTCCTCGAAGCGCTTCGACAACGCATCGCCGCGCGTCTTCTCCTGGCTCACCGACTGCTCGAAGCGCGCTTCGCGCCGCGCGGCCTCTTCGGCCAGAATCTTCTGGACGTTGTCGAGTTCGGGCTTATCGGCCCGCTCGGGCTCCTGGTGCCGCACGACCCGCTTGAGATTGGTGTCGATGATCAGCGTGCTCTTGCAGCACGGGCACACGGTTTCGAATTCCGACGAGAGCTTGGTCACACTCGCCTCCGCCCCTTGCCCCACACGAGCCTGACGTCTCGGCCAGACGCGTCGCGGGCGGTCACTTCGATGCCGAAGACCGACTGCCGGCGGCGGTCGAACCGCTGGCCAAAGCCGGCCACGAACGCGTCGAGGGGCACGATCAACCGGCCGCCCGGCTCGAGCGCACGCGCCGTGACGCGGTAGTGATCGTTCATCCAGATCTCGACGTTCGTCCAGCGTTCGCCGGTCTGGTTCTCGACCGACACGCTCCCCTCCTGCATGAGGATCGCCGGGCGTCCCTCGGCGCAGCCCGCCGCCATCGCACAGGCGAGCGACAGCAGACACGCGAGCACGAGGCCGCCATGCGCTCGGCCAAGCATCAGTCTATGATATCCGCATGTTCGGGACACGCCACCGTGGACTGGCGGCCGTCGCGATCGCCGTCTGTCTCGCCACAGCCGGCGCTTCACCACGTGTCCTGAGCGCCGTTCGTCCGCCGGCACACACGGAGCGAACCGCCGTCGAAGGGATGACAGGCGCGAGCAAACAACAGCGCCCGCCGCAACGGCCGCCCGCGAAGCCCGTGCCGCGTCCGCCCGCCGCGGAAGTCGAGAAACCTCCGCCACCGCCCACGGGCGCCATCGGCGGCAGGGTGGTCGCCCTGCACATCGACGAAGGGCTCGTGCGCGCGCGGGTTGTCGTGACGTCGCCCGCGCTCGCCGAACCGCGTGTGGTCATGACCGGACAGGACGGGCGCTACAAGGTCGCCGACCTGCCGGCCGGGCGCTACGCGATCACGGTGTCGAAAACCGGCTTCGTCACCGAATCCCTCGGGAAGGCAGGTGGCGCCGATCCGTTGACGATCGATCTCGCAGACGGACAGAAACTGACGGTGGTCGATGTCGCGCTGGCTCGCGGGGGTGTGGTGGCGGGGCGAATCCTCGATGAGGACGGCGGGCCGTTCGAAGGCGCGCGGGTCGAGGCGCTGCGGCCACAGTCCGACCGAGGGCAGCGCGTCCTGTCGGTGGTCGGGCGCGCGTTCACCAACAATCGCGGCGAGTTCCGCCTGGGCGGGCTGCCAGCGGGCCTGCATTTCGTCAGCGCCGCCGACCCGACGTACGACAGCGTGGGCGACGTCACCGGCAGGCTCGACTACAGCCCGACCTATCACCCGGGCGTCATCTTCCCGGACGACGCGACGCGCGTCCTGGTCGAAGCGGGCCGCGAGTCCCCGCCGATCGAGTTCAGGCTGCGGATCGTGCGCCCCGTCCGCGTCACCGGCCGCATCACGGCCCACGACGAGCGGCAAATCCTCGCAGGCGCCGTCATCATGACGTCGCAGCACGGCGACAAGCTTTCGCCCGTACCGGCGAAGGACGTCACCATCCGCCCCGACGGCGTGTTTTTCTTCCGCAACGTGACACCCGGCCGTTACGTGATCCGAGCGCGCGGCGAAACCGAACGGCAAGGCGTCTCGCTCTTCGGCACCTTTACGACCTCGGTGGAAGGTGGAGATCTCACGAACATCAGCATCTCGCTCGCGCCAGGCGCCGTTGTCGAGGGTCACGTGGAGCTCGAGGCCACGAAAGCGCCGCCGCTCGTCTTCGCACCGTCGGTGCGGGTGCGGGCCGTTGCCGCCGACGGCGTCGTCTTCGGCGACGCGTTCAGCGAGGTGGTCGCCGCCGACGGTCAGTTCGTCTTCAGAGGCATCATGCCCGGCGAGCACGTGTTCCGCATGGAAGGCCTGCCCGACCCGTGGGTGCTGAAGGGGGTGTACTTCAGGGGTCGCGAGATTACCGACGCGCCGATCGACTTCGAGTCGGGCCAGCGCGTGCAGAACTTCCGGGTCGTCCTGTCCGACACGCCGAC
>CAYHSN010000641.1:0-2101 GCA_964359235.1 uncultured Vicinamibacterales bacterium
CGGGCTATGACACCGGTTGTGGCCACACCACAGTCCGGGAGCTGGCGCGTAGTGCCAGCTCCCGGACCTTCCTGCCGATGCCTATCGGCCGGTCTCTGCGCTACACTGCCCGCATGCGCCTGCGCCGGCTCTTCCTTGTCGCGTATCTCGCGTCGGGCGCTGCCGGACTTCTGTACGAGGTTGCCTGGGCGCGGCTGCTGACGCTCTACCTCGGACACGGCGTCGCTGCCGTCAGCACCGTACTGGCGGCGTTCATGGGGGGACTGGCCGCCGGCGCGGCGGTCGGCGGACGTGTCGCTCCGCGTCTCACCGCCTCTGGGGCGCTGCGCGTGTACGCGGTCCTTGAAGGAACCGTCGGTGCGTGTGCCCTGGCGCTGCCCGTCACGCTCGGGGCGGTGCAGCCTCTGCTCGCGCGGGCCTACAACAGTGCGGGGCCCGACAGCCTCGCCTTCGGACTGGCTCGCGTCGCCGCCTGCGTGCTCATCGTCGCGTTGCCCGCCGTCCTGATGGGCGCGACGTTTCCGCTGGCGGTGCGCTGGTACTCGAGGAATCCCGAGTTCGCAGGCCGCGAAGCCGGCGGGTTGTACGCGACCAACACGGTCGGCGCCTGCGCGGGCGCCACGCTGACGGGCTTCGTGCTGCTGCCGCTACTGGGACTGCGGCTGACCACGATCGCCGGCCTCGTCTTGAACGTCACAGCCGCTGCCCTGGCGTGGTGGATTGCGGGATTCCCGATCGAGGATACCGGCCCCGTCCCGACACGGCCTCGAGCGCGCGCCCACAAAACGACGCCAACACAATCGACGGTGGTCAGCGCGCCGGCGACGGCGCGCCTCATGCTTGCGGCCAGTGCGCTCGCGCTCTCGGGCTTCGTGGCGCTGACCTACGAAGTCGCCTGGACGCGGCTGCTGGCGCTCATCATCGGTCCCACCACCTACGCTTTCGCCCTGCTGCTTGGAGCCTTCATCGGCGGTCTCGCGATTGGCGCCGCGACCGGAGCACGGTGGGCGACGATCCGAAATCCGCTCGCCGCGGTGGGCCTGACGCTGCTCGTCACGGCGCTCGGCGGCTTGCTCGTCGCGGGTGTGGCCGGCCATCTTCCGCTCCTCGTCGCGCGGCTCGTCGCACAGCCAGGCTGGGCGTTCTCGGCCCTCGTCTGGGTCGAGGCGCTGGTCCTGATCGCGCTGCTGCTGCCGGCGACCCTCGCGCTGGGCGCAGCATTCCCATTCGCGGTCGCCGCCGCCGCCGGACCGAAACATTCGGTGGCCCGCGATGCCGCCATCCTCTACTCGGGCAACACGCTTGGCGCGATTGCCGGCGCGCTGGCCAGCGGGTTCGTGCTGGTGCCCGCCCTTGGACTGAGGACGAGCATCCTGACCGTTGCGCTCGCGGCCGCCGGCGGCGGCCTGCTCGTTGTCTTCGCGGCGCGCGCATCCCGCGCGCTGCGGCTGGTCGCGCTGGCGCTGGCGGCATCGACGGCTGTCGCGGTCTGGAGCCTGCCGGCCTGGAATCTGGCGCTGCTCTCGAGCGGCGCCTACAAGTACGCCCCGTACCTGAGCGGCGCCGACATGGAAACCGCCTTGGAGGCCGGGTCGATCCTCTACTACGCGGAAGGCGCAACGGGAACCGTGACCGTCCGGCGCAGCGGGGGCACGGTGTCCCTCGCGATCGACGGCAAGATCGACGCCTCGAACGCCGGCGACATGCTGACGCAGAAGCTGCTCGCGCACGTGCCGCTCCTGTTGCACGCGTCGCCGCGCACGGTCGGCATCATCGGACTCGGCAGCGGGGTGACGCTCGCCGCCGCGTTGCGCCATCCCGTCACGCGGGCCGATGCGATCGAGATCTCGCCGTAGGTCGTGCAGGCGTCGCACTTCTTCGCGAAGGACAACGGCGGGGCGCTCGGCGATCGGCGGACCCGCCTCATTCTTGGCGATGCGCGCGCGCACCTCTCGCTCGGACGCGACCGCTACGACGTCATCGTTTCGGAGCCCTCGAATCCGTGGATGGCCGGCGTCGCCAGCCTGTTCACGCGCGAGTTCTTCGAGATGCTGCGCGCGCGGCTCGAACCGGGCGGCGTCCTCTGCCAGTGGGCGCACAC
>CAYHSN010000642.1:0-2100 GCA_964359235.1 uncultured Vicinamibacterales bacterium
TCGAACTCGCGACCTCCGGCGTGACAGGCCGGCGTTCTAACCAACTGAACTACGACCCCGCATGCTGACGATGAGATTGGAGGATGTGAGGATTGCATATTTCAGGATTGGGAGCACGCTGCAATCCTGCAATATGAAATCCCAAAATCCTGCAATTCCCCTTGGCCCTGCTGCCCGTCCGCCTCCGCCGAGGCTTCGGCGGGACAGCCTTCGCTCCGCGACGCTGGCTCGCCCGGCCGAAGCTCGCTCGCCATCTCCTGCGAGCGAAGGCTGGTGGGCGGTACAGGATTCGAACCTGTGACAGCCGGCGTGTAAAGCCGGTGCTCTACCACTGAGCTAACCGCCCCTGCGCGCCCCGCCAACTGTCAGCCAAACACCTCATTATAGGTGGCCGCGCGGCGGGCGGTCAATTCGCGCGGCCCCTCCAGCCCCTCCACCACACCTCGAACGCCAGCACAGCCATGACGGCCGCGAGCCCGATGACGGCGCGGTACTCGCGATTCGCGCGGACGCGCGCCCACGAGAACGGCCGCGCCGAGGCCTCGCCCGCCCGGTACCGCGCGTAGGCGTCGCCGAACGCCGACGCAAGAAACGCCTCTTCGGTGCGAATCGCGGCGAGAAGCGTGACGATGAGATACGCGCCGACGAGGAGCGTGACCTCGAATCGCGCCGCCGCGACGGCGAGGCCGACACCCATGATCGACGACCCGACGTAGAGCGGATGCCCCGTCCAGCGGTACGGTCCGGACGAGGTGACTTCGCGCCCCTTCTCGAGATGACCCGACGCCCAGACGCGAACGGCCTCGCCGGCGAGCGCGATCGCGCCGCCGGCGAACATGCTCGATCGACTCGGCCGCGCGAGCCACACACACAGCACACCGAGCACGAACCCGAGCGGCACGCGCAGACGGGCGATCCGAGCGCCGAGCGCCGAACGGCGGTGGTTCGTTCCGGGTTCCGCGTTTCGGGTTTCGGCTTGACGTTCAAGGTTGTCGGCTTTGCTCCGTGTCTCTGTGCGGGCCGAGCAAGCTCGGCCCCTACGACTTAATCTCATTCCTCATTCCTCATTCCTCATTCCTCGTTCCTCGTTCCTGTCCTTGCCAGTCGTCGTTGAATCGCGGCGGTCACCTCGGCGACGGTGATGTCGTCGAGACACCACGCCTGACGCCGGCACGTCCGCTGATAGTGGCACCCGCACTCTCCGTACCTCGACACCACCTCATCGTCCGGCGACCACGGCCCGTTGCGGTGCGGATCGCTCGGCCCGAAGAGGCTCACGACCGGCGCGCCCACCGCGGCCGCGATGTGCAACGGGCCGGTGTCGCCCGACACCATCAGCGCCGCCGCGCAGCCGAGCTCGACCAGATCGCTGATGGTCGTGGCCGGCGCGACGCGCGCCGCGCCGCGCGACGAGGCGGCGACCGCCTGCGCGAGCGGCGCTTCGCCAGGACCCCACAGGACGACCGAGGGCAGCGCGAAGCGCTCGCGCAGGCACGCGGCGACGGCACCGAAGCGATCGGGCGGCCAGCGCTTGTTCGGCCAGGCGGCGCCGGGATTGATCAAAGCATAACGAGCACAGGGCTGAAGCCCTGTGCCACCGGGATCGCGCGGCAACGCGGGTCCCGTGCCACCGGGATCACGAGCCAGCTCAGCGCGCACTGCCGCGAGCGCCTGCGACTCGCTCCGGCGCAGCGGAAACCGGAGCGTCGTCGCAGGCGCGCCGAGCGCAGCGACGAGCGCGAGATTCTTGTGAATGACGTGCGCGCCTGCGCCCGGATCGATCGCCTCGGTGTAGAACGGCCGCGCGGTGCGCTCGCGCAGATGCGTCGCTGCGAAGCCGACGATGCGGCGAGCGCCCGACGCGCGCGCGAGCGCGGCAGACTTCAGCAGCCCCTGCAGATCGATCGCGACATCGTACCGCGTCTGCCGCAGCTCGCGGACCACCTGCAGCCAGCCCGCGAGCGTCGGCCGCTCGAGGACGATGCGGCGGTCGATGATGGGCACGAGCTGGAGGATCTCGAGATTGCGGCGATCGACGAGCCAGTCGAGGCGCGCCTGCGGCCACGCCTCGCAGAGCGCCGCGGCCGCCGGCAAGGCGTG
>CAYHSN010000643.1:0-2099 GCA_964359235.1 uncultured Vicinamibacterales bacterium
ACTGAACGTCCTGCGCGTGATGCGCGAGGCCGAGAAGGTCGCCGCGCGGCTGCAAGAGGCACGCGGGCCGTCGGCGGCGCTGATCGAACAGTTGGACAAACGACAGGAACAGTAACGAGTAACGAGGAACGGGTAACGAGTGGCGTCACGCAGCATTCCTGTTCAGGTACGAGCCACGAAGGCACGAAGAGTGACGATCGCGGTTGCGCTGGGCGCTTCCACGATGGTCGGGATCGGGCTGGCCGGGACTGCAGGGTTCGGTCCTGCGCGAGTTGCTCATGAGAGTGTTCATCAGCTCGACGTTCGAGGACCTCAAGGCTCATCGCGACGCCGTTCGTGAGGTCGTCAGGCGACTCGGTCATGAGCCGATCGGCATGGAGGATTTCGGCAGTCGCCCGCAAGAGCCCAAGGTCGCCGCGCTCGGCGAAGTCACAGGCTGTGACGTGCTCGTCGGCATCTACGCGCACCGGTACGGGACCGTTCCGCCTGATGACACAGCGTCGATCACGGAGCAGGAGTTCGACCAGGCGCGCAAGTTGCGGATCCCGTGCTACTGCTATCGAATCGACCCCACCCACCCGTGGCCTCCACAGCACATCGACGCTGACGAAGGGCGCAAGAAGCTGCAGGCGTTTCTCAAGAAGGTGGATGCCCTTCTGCGCAGCACGTTCACGGATTCGGATGACCTGGCGAAGAAGGTCGCTGCCGATCTCGGGCGCCATGTGTCGCCGGCGGCCCGGGCGCTGCCGGCTCTTCACGCGCTCCCTTCACCACCGCCCGATTTCGTCGGGCGGGAAGACAAGGTGAAGGAACTCATCGACAGGATCGCCAGCGGCGAGAGCGCGGTTGTCACCGGGATTGCCGGAATGGGCGGCGTCGGCAAGACGGCGCTCGCCCTGGTTGTCGCCCATCGACTGATCGAGCACTACCCTGACGCTCAGTTGTTCCTTGATCTCAAAGGGACGGGTCGGACGCCACTTTCTCCGTCTGACGCGATGAAGCATGTGCTTCACGCCTTTGAGCCGCAGGCCGACTTGCGTCAAGTGACCGACGACGAATTGTCGGCGCTGTATCACACGGTGCTGAGCGGCAGGCGCGCGTTGCTGCTCATGGATAACGCTCTGGACGCGGCCCAAGTGAAGCCGCTCATGCCGCCGGCGGGATCTTTGCTCCTGACAACGTCGCGGCGCTATTTCAGCCTTCCCGGACTGCATCCCGTCCGCCTCGACGTCATGACGGCGCCCGAGGCCAGGCGGCTGCTCCTGGCCGTCTGCCCTCGCATTGACGGTCTGGCGGAGGAGATTGCTCAGCTTTGCGGGTACCTTCCGCTTGCGCTGCGCATCGCGGCGAGCACGCTGGCGGAGCATGTCGACTTCTCGCCGGCCGAGTACACGCAACACCTCGCCGACCGCAGGGAGCGTCTCGCGCTGCTCAGGTCTGCGGTGGATCCGGAACTGGACGTCGAGACAACCTTCACGTGCAGCTATGACCTGCTGACACCTGACGTGCAGGCTCGCTGGCGCACCTTGACTGTGTTCCCGGCGCCGTTTCGCGCGGTCGCCGCGGCGGAGGTGTGGAACGAGCATCCGGAGCCGGCACATCGTCTTCTCAGCGAACTGGTGCGCCACAGCCTCGTTGAATACGACGAGGCTGCAGAGAGATACCGGCTTCACGACTTGCTGGCCGACTTTGCGCAGGCGCGCATAAGCGACGCGGAAGCCGATGCCGCGCAAGCGCGCCACGCGGCTCACTATCTGAAGGTTGCGGCAGCGGCCGACGAGCTGTATCTCGAGGGCAAGGAAGGCGTGCTCGCTGGACTCGCGCTCTTTGACGCTGAATGGTCTCACATCCGCGCCGGTCAGGAGTGGGCGGCCGCGAGCAGCCAACGGACCCAGGAGGCGGCCAGGCAGTGCTGCGACTATCCGAACGCGGCTGCGTACTGTCTGGCGCTTCGACTCCACCGACGCCACCTCGCATCGTGGCTACACGCCGCCGTGGGCGCCGCGCAGAGGCTGCTTGACCGGCGCGCTGAGGGCAGCCACCTCGGCAACCTGGGCCTCGCCTACGCCGCTCTGGGCGAGACGCGCCGAGCCATCGAG
>CAYHSN010000644.1:0-2089 GCA_964359235.1 uncultured Vicinamibacterales bacterium
GGCCCTACGTTCAATGGGGGGTGGCGGGGGGGCCCGGCGCCACCAAAAAACGGGGCGGGGGGGGGGGCCGGGGCCCCGGCGCGCCGCGCCCCTGCGACTCCCGCGAAGCCTGCGCTACGCGTTTTCCTTCTTGTGACAGTCCGCGCACTTCACCGGCGCCTTCTTCGTCGTGTCCTTGGCGTGGCAGTCGACGCAGGTGCCCTTCTTCGCCATCGGATCGTGGAACGCCGCCTGATACTTCGTCTTCATCGGCGCCGTGACTGCCTTCGTGTGGCAATCGCCGCACTTCTGCTGCTCGGCCTTCGCCGCCATCTCGGGCTTCGAGGCATGGTGGCAGGTTTCGCACTTGCCGTCGGCCGTCTTCGAGTGCTTCGGATGGTCGAACTTCACGCCGCCCATCGGCGCGCCCTTCAGGATCACCACCCCCGGCTCCTTGGCCGCCTGCGCGTAGACGAACGGCGCGGCCACGAGCCCCACCGCGGCAATCACGACGAGCACCCGAACAATCCTGCTCATAGCGCCTCCTCCCCCCAAGCCTCCCGGCTGCAACCAATCCCGCCCCACCAACAGGCTACTTCTGCGACGGCCCGCCTGTAAACTGCGTCAACAGCCCCGGTCCAGGGCGCCGCTTCGATTCTCAACACCCGGCCGCCAGAAGGCAGCCGTCACTTCCCCGCCCGTTTCACCTCCTTCTCGCGGTCGAGCCCGGTCTCGAAGTGCTGGGTCTCCGGCATACCCTGGTTCCAGCTTTCGTCACACGCTCGACAACGCAGTACGCAACCACAGTGGTCGCCAGCGACGGCAGTGTTCCGCCGATCGTCGTCGAGACGTAATACACCACCGCGCCAGCGGTCCATGCCAGCGCGCCAGGAATGGAGAAGCCCGCATGACGCGCGTACGGCCCGCGCGCGTCGTACAGCAGCGCCACGTCGCCGTCGGACACGGCCCGGCGCCCCGGCCCTCTGCGACCGTCGAGCCACGGCAACACGAAGTAGTGCGCGAGGATCACCCCGCCGACCGGCACGAGGATCGTGCCGAGCACAAGCATGAAATCGGCGTAGCGACCGATCCAGGCGGTCGACAGCAGACTGAGCGCCGAGCCAATCAGTCCGATCGACCACACGGATATCTGTTCGCCACTCTTCGGGAACAGGCTCTTCCAGGCGAGCGACGAGAGATAGATGTTGACGAAGTTGGTCGTGAGCGTGGCGACCGCGAGCAGCAACGCTCCCCACCCGCCGAGGCCGACGCGATCGCTCATCGCGCCGGGATCGACCGATCCGGCCGCACGCGCGGCCACGGCCCCGAGGGGCATGAACCACAGGCTGGTCAGCGCCAGACCCAGGAAGACGGCGACGAGGCTGCGCCCTTCGGATCGGGTGTACCGCGAGTAGTCGGCGAACATCAGGATCCACGACACCTGATAGCCGATCGCCACGTCCAGCCCGCGGCTCCAGGTCATGGTCGCAACCGGCGGCGCGGCAGGTTCGGCCGCGAGCGCGCGCAGGCACGCGAGGGTCATGAATGCGCCGGTGACGGCGAGGAGTGGCACGGCGACGCGGGCCGCCAGGCCCACCGCGCGTGGCCCGCGGGCAACCACGACGGTCGCGAGGACGCCGAGCGCCACCGCCCAGACGCGACGATCGCCGCCGGCGAACCGCGCGCAGGCCGACGCCGCGATCACGTTGTTCACCGCGATCCAGGCGAAGTTGGTGAGATACAGCACCAGCGCCACGAGCCCGGCGCCGCGCATGCCGAGCGCCGCGCGCGCGGCAATGACCGACGGCACGCCGAGTCGCGGTCCGAGCGGCGCAAGCACCGCGACGAGCGCGGAGCCCGCGATCGAACCGATGCCGATGAGCGCCAGCACCGTCCGCAGCGGGAACTCGAACGCCAGGCTCGCGCCCACCTGCATCGTCGTGGCGACGATGTTGGCGCCGGCGAAGATGAGGAAGAGGTCGAAGCCCGACTGCGTCCGCTCGGCAGGCGGAACCCGGCCGATGTCGGCGGCGTGCACGCGGGGACTATAACAGACGGAGGGAATTGGAGGATTTGAGGATTGGAGGATTTGAGGATTGGAGGATTTGAG
>CAYHSN010000645.1:0-2085 GCA_964359235.1 uncultured Vicinamibacterales bacterium
TGTGCTCATGGCCGGGGAAGCGGAGGCGGACGAACCACTCGCGGTAGAGCTGCCGCGCGGCATCCTCCAACAGCAACATCCGCCGCCGGTTGTTCTCGATCAGGTCGTCGTAGGCGGCGAGGATGTCGCCGGCCGCCTGTTGGCATTCAATCTCGGGAAGCGTGATCTTGAAGTCTTTCAAGATCCCGAGATTGATGTGCGGCACCCCGGAAGTAATTGCGTGATTTATGATCTTCTGTACGGTCGAAGACTGGCGGAAATAGTAGTAGACGAAGCGGGCATCTGTGACATGAGGGTTCACAGTCAACTTCATCTGACTTTGCGAAATTATGTAACGCTGAAACCTCGCTTCACGAGGAATCAAGCCGACCTGGCCCAAAGTGCCTCGCTGGGTAAAAATAAGATCTCCAGGGGAGGCTGTGTTTGATCTAAGATCGTCTGCTTTCTCCTCAGATACAAATACGAAATCTTCGTCATGAAATATGCTGTCCATCGAAAGATTGTTGCCCCGAATAACCGGAACACCCTCGTCTACATAGTCCCTAGTCGTCAGGTTTGATCCAAACGGACCTCCCACGAAGGCGTAAGGCCTCGAATCCTTGATGGCGTTGAGTGGTATCGTCCGCCACTTCATGCCCCCAACTCCTCAATGTTCTCCTGAATCTTCGCCGCCAATACCGCCGCTTCCTTGTTGAGGTCGGCCAGCTCGGTGTGGATGTCGCGTAGCGTCTGCTCGAAGTTGAAGCCCTCGTCCTCCTCGGGCGGTGCAACGCCGACGTAGCGCCCCGGGGTGAGGCTCCAGTCGGCGGCCTCGATGTCATTGCGGTCCACCAGCTTGACCAGCCCCGGCACGTCCCGTAGCTCGGCTTTGGGGAAGCGGTCCTGCAGCCATGCGACCTGCCGGTGGAAGTACACCGCGTGCTTTAACTGCTCGACGGCGGCCTTGCGTTCTTCATCGAGTTGCTTCACCAGTCGCCCCGTGGCGCGGCGGTCGTAGACGGCGGAGATCGCATCTTCAGCTGCCAGCTCGGCACCCAGGTCCGCCACCCGCGCCGCCAGCTTGTTTAGCAGGTCCACCTGCTTGACGAGGCCGCGGATTGCGTCCGCGTTGGGGGCGAACGTCTTGCGCGCCGTGTGTTGGGCGTCGTTCTTGTCAGGCAGCGCCTTGGCGTGCTTCTGCCCGAAGGCGTGCAGGCTGGCGAGAAGCTTCTTCGCGTCGACATCGTAGAGCGTGCTCGCCTCGCGCAGTTCGGTCACGGCATCGGCGAGCGCCTGCTTCTTGTCGGATTCGAGGCCAGTGAGTTTCGCCACCGCCTTGGCGAGCGCATCGAAGCGTCGGCGCAGGTCTATGAGCGTTGTCTCAAAGGGCGCGAGCGCCCCGGGGACGGCTGCGCTCTCGGTGCAGATGCGCCCGAGATAGTCCTTCACCAGACCGATGAACCGCTCCCGCTGGCCGCGATAGAGCCAGACGATCGCCGCGAGGTTGTGCATCTGCTCGGAGGAGAAGTCGAAGATCTTGCGCGTGACCTTGCGGTAGACGTTGCGCGCGTCGAGCATCAGCACCTTGTCCTTGCGCTCAACGGGCTTGACCCGGTCGAAGTGCCACAGCTCGCAGGGCACGGTGCGGGTGTAGAAGAAGTTCGAGCGGATGGAAATCATCACGTCCACGTCGCCGGTCTCGACGATCTTCCGGCGCACCTCCTTCTCGCCGTGCCCTGCGCTCGAGGCCTGCGAGGACATGACGAAGCCGGCGCGGCCCTTCTCGTTCAGGTAGCTCCAGAAGTAGGAGATCCAGAGGTAGTTGCCGTTGCCGACCTTCTTCTGCTTGTTCACGCCCGGCAGGCCGAAAGGGCAGGCGCGGGTCGACCTTGATGCGCTCGGCGTCGACCAGATCGACGTTAAAGGGCGGATTGGCCATAACGAAGTCGCACTTGCCCGCAAGGTTGTGCTCGTCCTGGTAGTAGGTGATGGCCTCGGCGATCTTTCCTTCCAGGCCGTGCACCGCAAGGTTCATCTTGGCGATGCGGATGGTGTCGCGGTTCTTCTCCTGACCGTAGAAGACGACCTTCTTCGCCGTGTCGCCGC
>CAYHSN010000646.1:0-2082 GCA_964359235.1 uncultured Vicinamibacterales bacterium
CCACGTCTCACATTCTCGTGAACATTATGATCAGCGAGAAGCCGAAACGGTGTGGACCCATGTCCGAGACTTCATGCAGGCGCTCGTCGATGTCGTCGCTTAGTTACTTTCCGGTGAAGAATTCGTTTTGACACATCAGAGTCTGCGTCGGTGACGTCGTTCGGCGCCTGTGTTGAGCACATCGCCTGCGGCGTGTCCCGGTGTGCCTCCGCCGAGGGCCGCGGAACGCCGCAGGGCGTTGACGCGGCTACGGTGGCGCCACGCGGGCCGCGATCACGAGCAGGTTGTTCGCGATGACGCCGAGTCCGACCCAGCGCTCGGTGCCGGCGAGGCCGTGATAGAGACAGCGGTGCAACCCATGCCGTCGTTTCAACACGCTGATGCGGCCTTCACAGCCGACACGCCATCGCTGGCCGCGCCGAAACCATCGCTGCCGTTCGTGCGCCCGTCGGGCGGGCGTCTTCGTGCCGGGTCGCGGCAGGACCACGCGTCGCACGCCACGGGTGGTCGCCGCTTGTTCGTTCGCCGCGGACGCGAAGCCTCGGTCGGCCGCGGCCAGATACGGCGCCCGATGAAAGATCTGCTGATGGGCGTCGAGCGCGGGCACCCACAAGGTTTGATCGGCGGGCCGCTTGGCGTGGACCGCGTAGGCCGTCACGATCTGATGCTCCGCTTCCTGAATCGTCACGAGCTTGCCGAATTCAGTGGGCTTCACCAGCTTGCCTTTCCGAATGCCCTCGGTGTGCGGCTCGAAGAGGCTCATCACCTTGTTCGGCACGTGCGTATCGCCATGCAGCACGCGCTGTTCGGTTTGCGCGATGATGCGGCGGACGAGCGGGACGATCGTCCGGACGCGTGCCCGCAGGTGGGTCACCTGTCGACGGGCCTTCGCATCGAGGGTCCGCAGGCGCTGTGCCGCCCGCCGGCCGACCTGTTCCGCGTCACGGAGCACCGCCCGCGTCGTCGCGAGCAAGCGGCGATAGCTGCGCACCAGCCCGTCCCGCGTCTTCGGGCTGCGCGCCTGGTACATGATCTCGAGGCCCCGCCGCGTGACGCTGCGCATCCGATTGCGCACGGCTCGCCGCCCTCGGCCGATGACCGCCTCGATGTGCTTCAGGGTCCGCGTCAGGACCCGCACGCCGTCGCTCAGCAGCGAGCTGTCGGTGGGGTAGTGAATGTTCGTCTCGATCACGGTGGTGTCGACGCGGAGGCGCCGCCCCTTCACGACCCCACGGCGCACGGCCAGGTCCACGACGCGCCGATGCACCGTCTGGATCACCTCCGGGCCCAGCGCCTTGGCGATCTTCAGAATCGTTTTCGCATCGGGCGCGACGTCGCAGCTGATCCGCGCAAAGGCCCGATACACCAGATTCGCCCGGACCTCGTGCTCCAGCTCCGCGTAGCTCCAACGATAGAGATGCTTCAGCACCAACATCCGGAGCACGACCTCCGCGGGCGTGCCCGGCCGGCCGCGCCGGCGACTGTGCGTCCAGCGCCGCTCGAGCGCCGCGGCGATCACCTCGACCAGCGCCTCGTCATCGATCAGCTGATCGATGCGGCGCAGGGCGTCGGGCCACAACTTGTCCGCATCGGGCAACACCACTTCCCAGACACTGCGATCACGCTGACGGCGACGGACCATCGGTCCTCCTCCCCGTCATCAGCGGCGCCTCCGCGCGGCGGCCAGCCCCGCGCGATTTCGCTCGGCGAGCGCCCGCGCAATGGCCTGGAATCGGTGCCACGCGCCGACCCCGGTGCGGACGGCGTCCGCGCTCGCCTGCGGGACCGAGTAGCCCGTCGTTTTCCCTTCGGGGCCTCGGTAACTCACCTGGACGACCGGGCCGTGGCGCTCGCCGCGCGCACAGCGGCAGGTCACCTTGCCGCAGGTGGTGTAGCGTTCCGAGAGCGTCCCGAAGAGCATCTGCGACGTGAGCCCGACCAGCTCGCGCCGCAACGCCGCGTCGGTCTTGCGAGGCTGTCTCGATGACATCGGGACAGATGATCTCATGCGCGATCGGCCAATGCAAGCCGAAATCGTTCATTCGGTCAGATTGTGCAGCCACGATTCTCGTAGAATGAACA
>CAYHSN010000647.1:0-2074 GCA_964359235.1 uncultured Vicinamibacterales bacterium
CATGCGCGCGGCAGGGGGAATCCTCGTCGGCGTCCTCGCGACCGGGCTGATCTCGGCTGCACAGCGGCCCCAACTGCCGCGGTACACCGAGCGCGTCGACGTCACGCGCGTGCTGGTGGACGCGCGCGTCACGGACGGGCAGGGCCAGCCCATCCTGGGGCTTCAGCCCGGCGACTTCCGCGTCCGGATCGACGGCAAGACCGCGCGGGTCGAGTCGGTGCAGTGGATCGCGGGCGGCGCGGTCGATCGCGACGGCGTGCCGGTGTCCGCGATCGACGTGACGGCCTCCGCGGAAGTCCTGCCGCCGCCGGGCCGCCTCGTCGTCTTTCTCTTTCAGAAGGATTTCGATCCGTCCCGGATCATCGGCTTCATGCGCCTGCTGATCGAGACGCGGCGGTTCCTCGACACGTTCGACCCTTCAGACCGCATTGCGGTCGTCTCGTTCGACTCGCACGTGAAGGTGTGGCTGGATTTCACGGACGATCTTCCGCGTGTTCGGCGCGTGCTCGAGCGCGGGATCCTGTTCGAGACACCGGGGCCGGTGGGGCCGTCAGGCCCGCCGTCGCTCGTGGAGCGGCTCAGCCAGGCCAAGGGACAGAAGACCTACAGCATGGAGAAATCGCTGCTCGCGATCGCCGACGCGCTCGAGCCGCTCGCGGGCGCGAAGTCGCTGGTGCTGGTGGGTCATGGCTGGGGCCGTCTGTCCGGCTCGTCGCTCTTCTTTGATCGCGAGTACGGGCCGGCGGTCGATGCCTTCCAGGCGGGCCGCGTCACCGTGTTCACGCTCGACACGACCGACGCCGACTCTCACACGCTCGAGGCCGGCCTCATGATGGTGGCCGAGGACACCGGCGGGTTCTTCGAGCGCACGCATCTCTTCTCGCGCCGCGCCATGAACCGCCTCGCCGGCGCGCTCGCGGGGCACTATGTGCTGTTCGTCGAGAAGCCGTTCGGCGAGAAGGGCTCTCACACGATCGCAGTCGATCTCGCGCGCCGCAAGGGGACGGTGATGGCGAAGAGCGCGTTCGTGGGGTGAAGTCAGGTACCCCACCCATGAATGAGGCCACCGATGACGAGGCCGCCGAGCCCGCCGAGGATCAGGATCGGGGCATACGCCTTGGTGAGGGAACGATGATTTGTCAGTCGGCGCCGTGTGCTACATTAGCTGCCGGCACGGATCCCAGCATGTCCCTCGAACGCCGTCTCGTCCAAGCGGCGGAGACGCTTCCTGCCGTCCATTTACTGGTGCTCTTCGGCTCCAAGGCTCGCGGCACGGACGCGGGGCGCAGCGATGTCGACATCGCCGTGCTGCTAGACGATGGCTCGGCTGCGGCGCGCCAGATGGTCGAGGTCGCGCTTGGCCGTGCGGCGGGCCGCGCCGTGGACTTGGTCGATCTCGAGACGGCGCCTCCCCAACTCCGGTTCGAGATTGCCAGGGACGGCAAGCTGCTGGTGGAGCGGCGACCGCACGCCTGGGCCGACTTTCGGGCGCACGCGATGATCGACTGGTGGGACTGGGCCCCGACGGCCCGCATGATTCACAAGGCAGCCACGAGACGGCTTCGCGAGCAGGTCGGCCATGGTCCGTCGTGACGTCGTCGCACGCAAGATCGCGCGCGCAACGACGTGGATGAGTGACGCCGAGGCGATCCTGTCACAACCGCTCGAGGCCTTCCTCGCTGACGTGAAGGGTCGAGACCTGGCGACCTTCTATGTGTTCCTCGCAATTCAGGAGGCGATCGACCTGGGCGCGCACTGGATCGCTGACGTCGGCTGGACGCCGCCGGACGACACGGCTTCCGTGTTCGACGTGCTGGCGGAGCGCCACGTGATCGATCGCCCACTGGCCGATGCCATGAGGGCGGCGACCGGACTGCGCAATCGCATCGCGCACGGCTACGCGTCGCTCGACCACCAGCGCCTTCACGCAGAATCACGAGACGGGCTGCACGCCCTCCGCCAGTTCTTCGCCGCGGTCGCGGTTGCCGCAGGACTGTAGCTGTCGCACCCGCGCTCAGTCGAGAGGCATCGGCGCCGCCCGGCTGAAGAGTCTGAGAAGAAATCGCCGTCGTGT
>CAYHSN010000648.1:0-2069 GCA_964359235.1 uncultured Vicinamibacterales bacterium
CCGGGTCGAAGGCCAGGTACTGGCCCTTGATTCCGGAGCCGACGGCCCAGGCGACGCCAATCCCCTGCGAAGTCGCTTTCTGCGAGCGAACATCAAAGGCCAGGTCGGGATTGCCACCGATCCGAATAAAGTCCAGCCGAGTCCCGTCGGTGGGGATGTCGAATTGCAGTGACAGCATTCCGCTGGCCTCGCCCAGCTTCTGCAAGGTCTTACGGTAGGGCGTTGCCCCTCTGAATGTTGAACTTGAGAGAAGAGTAGCGGCGGGTTCCCGGCCGGCCGAGAATGCGGTCTGCCACGAACACACACCCGAATCGGGAGGAACCCGCCATGACGAAGAGAGCAGAAGGACAGCGAGGGAAGCAAGGAGAGAAAGCAGCCCCGGCGCCGAACGCGTCGCTGGAGCAGGTGCTGTTGCCGATGGTGGCCGGGCTGGTGACCACGCGGCAGGACCTGATGACGTGGGTGCACCGGCGCGGGCTGGACGCCCTCGATGAGGTGTTCAGGTTCGACGCCGAGGCGCTGGCTGGACCGAAGGGGAAGCACCGGGAGCAGCGGACGCACCATCACTGGGGTCGGACACGCACCGAGCTGCCGTTCGGGGGGCAGCGGATCGTCGTGGAACGGCCCCGGGTGCGCAGCACCGACGGCTGCGAGGCGACGTTGCCAGCGGTGGAGACGTTCAGGAAGCTGGACCCTCTGCCCGAGCGCGTGGTCGAGCGGATCCTGCTGGGCGTCTCGACGCGTGGCTACTCGCGCAGCGTCGAAGCGCCGCCGGAAGAGGTCCCGCGGCGCGGCACGTCCAAGAGCGCCGCGAGCCGGCATCTGGTCGAGCGCACGCGCCGCAAGCTGCGCGCCGACTTTGCCCGCCGCCTCGACGACGTCGACCTGGTCGCGCTCATGATCGACGGCATCGAGGTGGCCCAGCAGACGCTGGGTGTGGCGCTCGGGATCACGACGACGGGCGAGAAGCTCCCACTCGGGCTGGAGCAGGGATCGACGGAGAACGCCACGCTGTGCACCCTGCTGCTCAACGGGCTGATTGCACGCGGATTGCGCCTGACCGAACGGACCCTGTGCATCATCGACGGGGGCAAGGGCGTCCGCAAGGCCCTGGGCGACGTGTTCGGTGAGCTGGCCGTGGTGCAACGATGCCAGGTGCACAAACGACGCAACGTACGCGATCTCCTGTCCCCGGCGCACACCGCCTACGCGATGAGCACGATGAACGACGCGTACAAGAGCGCGAGCGCCGACACCGCGCGCAAGCGGCTGCGCCAGCTCATCTCCTGGCTGGAGGCGAACGGCGAGGACGCCGCGGCCAGCAGCCTGCGCGAGGGACTCGAAGAGACGCTCACCGTGCTCAAGCTCCGCCTGCCGCCGACGCTGCGCCGCTCCCTGTCGACGACGAACGCGATCGAGAACGTGAACGGTACGATCCGTCGTGTGACCCGCAACGTGAAGCGCTGGCGCGGGCGAGACATGCGCCGTCGCTGGGTCGGCCTCGCCATCAGCGACGCGGCGACTCGCTTCCGGCGCATCAAGGGCCACCGCGACCTTCCCCTTCTGCTCCGTGCCCTTCGCCAGCAGAATGCGGCCCTTGACGCCAAGCAGGAGGCCGCGTAGCACTCATGTTTGCCCGCCGCCACTCACTCGAAGTTCAACACGCGGCGGGGCATCGCCCCTCGGATCGGCACCCGTTCATGATCGACCTGACGGGAGTTCGAGCCGATGGCGCCCCGTTGATCGCGAGCGCCGAAGCTACTATCGAACGCCAGCTCGCCGCTTTCTACGCAGCCGACGGCGCCGGCTCCCGCGCAGGCCATGTCTCGGTGTTCGCTCTCGCACCGATACCTATCCTTGTTCTGCTCGGGTCTCGCCTCTCGAATAAGGTGGCGACCGATGTCTTTCAGCGACACCGCGACACTGAGGACTGGGCGTGGAAAACAGGCGGCGAGGAAGTGACGTACGCGTTTAGACGTGCGAGGAGCGGTACCAACATCAAGCGGGTTGCGCTTATCTTGTCCCTGAGTGGATCCTTTGGTTCGTGGATGCATTAAGGGCCAGAGGAT
>CAYHSN010000649.1:0-2067 GCA_964359235.1 uncultured Vicinamibacterales bacterium
GCAGGGCGTCGAAGGCGCGGTGTACCAGATGCTGAACCACGGCGTCAGCACCGGCGCGCTGTTCCTGATCGTCGGGATGCTCTCGGATCGCCGGCACACGCGGCTCATCGCCGAGTTCGGCGGCTTGAAGAAGGTGATGCCGCGCCTGAGCGCCGCGTTCCTGCTGATCACGCTCTCGTCGATTGGGCTGCCGGGCCTGAACGGCTTCATCGGCGAGTTCCTGATCCTCGTGGGCGCCTTCCGGTGGGATCCGCGCTTCGCCGCGATCGCGGCGAGCGGCGTGATCCTGTCGGCCGTGTACATGCTGTGGATGTTCCAGCGGGTCAACTACGGACCGGTCACGAACGACAAGAATCAGAACCTGCCTGACATGAGCCGCCGCGAAGGATGGGTGCTCGTGCCGGCCATCGTGATGGCGGTCGTCATGGGCGTCGTGCCAGGGCCCTTCATGCGCGCCATGGCGCCGGCGGTCGACCGCATCGTCCAGCGCGTCGGCCAGCACCGGGCCGCCGTCGTGCAGCAGATTCCGGCCCCGGCCGTGACGATCGAGCGAGAGACCCCAAGACCATGAGCAGCCTGGTTGCCATCATCCCGATCCTGATCGTCACCTTGTCGGCGCTCGCCGCCATGCTCGCCGAGGCTTTCCGCGAGCCAGGCGAGCGCATGCCGGCGGGGCTCGGGCTCATCGGTCTCGTGGGCGCCATCCTGGCGTCGATCTTCCTGTGGGACCGCGAGGCCACGGCGTTCGGGGTCGTTCTGGCCGACAACTTCGCGCTCTTCGTGAACATCGTGCTGGGGATCGTCGGCATTCTGACGCTGCTCATGTCGAGCGACGTGATCGATCGGGAGCGTCTGCCCGCCGGCGAGTACTACGCGCTGATGCTGTTCGCGATCGCCGGCATGATGCTGATGGCGTCGGCGACCGACCTCCTCGTGATCTTCCTGGCGCTCGAGGTGTTCTCGCTCGCCGTCTACGTGCTCACGGGTATCCGGCGCGCGAGCGCGGCGGGCGCGGAGGCGGCGTTCAAGTACTTCCTGCTCGGCGCCTTCTCGAGCGCGTTCTTCCTGTACGGCGTGGCGTTCACCTTCGCCGTGACCGGGTCGACACGGCTCGATCGGGTGGGGGCGGAGCTGGCCCGGCAGGCGAACGAACCGGGCATCCTGCTCCTTATCGCCGTCGGCCTGCTGATGGTGGGGTTCGCGTTCAAGGTGTCGGCGGTGCCGTTCCACATGTGGACGCCCGATGCGTACCAGGGCGCGCCGACGATTGTGACCGGCTTCATGTCAACGGCGGTGAAGGCGGCAGCCTTCGCCGCCTTCGTGCGCGTGTTCGCGTCCACGCTGGAGCCGCTCCAGCAGCAGTGGGCTCCGCTGCTCTGGGCCATCGCGGTGGCCACCATGATCGGCGGCACGGTGGTGGGCGTGGTCCAGACCAACGTGAAGCGCATGCTCGCGTACTCGAGCATCGCGCACGCGGGCTACCTGCTCGTGGGCCTCGTCGCGACCAATCCGTCGAGGCCGGTGGGCCAGGCGGCGGTGCTGTTCTACCTCCTGTCCTACGCCGTGACGAACGTGGGCGCGTTCGGCGTCGTGGCGATGCTCGGAACCGGCGAGCGGCCGCACGACGAGCTGGACGACTTCCGCGGGCTGTGGCAGCGGCGGCCGGGGCTCGCGGGTCTGATGACCGTGTTCCTGCTGTCGCTCGGCGGGTTCCCGCCGACCGCCGGCTTCATCGGCAAGTGGTACATCTTCAATGCCGCGGTGCAGGAAGGTCAGTACTGGCTCGCCATCATCGGCGTGCTGACGAGCGTCGTCTCGGTCTTCTTCTACGTGCGCGTCATCGTGATGATGTACATGACCGAGGAGGCGGCCGAGGCGCCGCCGACGCCCGCGTTGTCGATCGTGGCGGCCGCCGGTCTGACGTTCGCTGTCATCGCGGTGTTCTACCTGGGCGTCCTGCCCACGCGGGTGCTGGATCTGGCCGCGCAGTCGGTGGCGACGATCTTCTGACGCGTGCTCGAAGAAGGGCGGACCTACCTCCATTTCGATCGGCTGTATACCCTGTGG
>CAYHSN010000650.1:0-2065 GCA_964359235.1 uncultured Vicinamibacterales bacterium
CGACCGGTCCCTGACAGTGCGGGCAGATCGCGGGCAACGTCGCCTCATGGATCTCTTCGACATGCGTCGGGATCGCCCGATAGGCCTTCGGACCGTACGCCGCACCGGCTCGGCGTCCGGGTCGGCGCGGCGCGCCCAGCGGCGAGCCTTTGGAGAAGGGGGCCGCTTGGCGGAAACCCGCCCGCCGGGCGGCGTCGAGTTGGTGCTGGAGGTGATCGATCGTGCGGCGCAGCTGTTCGCGCTCACGGTGCCAGCGCTCGCGCTCTCCTTCGAGCCGCTCGTTCTCGCGCCGCAACCGTTCGTTCTCGCGGCGGAGATCGTCGGCGGATCCCGGTAGTGGCTCGCGTTCAGGCACGCATGATTTATGTCACCTTCGGCGACAAAGTACAAGTACGGAATTTTGGATCGCTTGTACGAATCGTTGGTGACCCGCTAAACAGATACTTCAAAACTTCGTACTTGTACTAATGTCGCGAGTTTTGTACGCTTTCGAGCGTGACAGAGCCGTCGGCGCGTTGACGCGGTTCGGCGAGTTTGCCGATCAGTTCGCCGACTGCTTCACGCGGCGCCCGCAACGCGAGGCCGCCAGTCGCTATCTCGGCGGTCTGTTCAACGAGAGCGAGCGGAAGGCCATGCAGGCGATGCATGGCCGGCTGAGCGATCCGCGGCGCTACCAGGCGCTGCAGCATTTCATCAGCACGAGGTGCAATAGGTGCAAGCGGTGCAGAGGGTGCAGCGTGCACTCTTGCACCCTGTGCACCCTGTGCACCCTGTGCACCGACAGTCCTTCTACTGTTTCTTGTATGCGATCTTCCCCCCGACAATCGTATAGACCACCTGCGCCGTCGGGATCTCGTCTTCCGGGATCGTCATGATGTCCTTCGACAGCACCGTCACGTCGGCGAGCTTGCCGGCTGCGAGCGTTCCCTTGAGGTTCTCCTCGAAGGCCGCGAAGGCGCCCTTGATCGTGTACGACTTGAGCGCCTCGATGCGGCTCATCCGCTGATCCGGGTAGAACACCGAGCCGTCCTTGAGTGTGCGGCTCACCGTCGCGTAGTAGCTCGCGATCGGATCGACGTCCTCGACCGGCGCGTCGGTGCCGTTGGTGACGACGGCGCCTGATTTCATCAGCTTCTGCCAGACGTAGGCGCCTTCCTCGGCGCGCTGCGGTCCGAGGCGAGCCAGCACGTACGGCGCGTCGGACGTGCAGTGAATCCCCTGCATCGACGCGATCACGCCGAGCTGCCCGAACCGCGGAATGTCGGCCCCGTTGATGTGCTGCGCGTGCTCGATGCGCCACCGCAGGTCCTTCTTGTCGGGATTCGCCTTGAAGGTCTCCTCGTAGATGTTCAGCGTCTCGCGGTTCCCGCGGTCGCCGATCGCGTGGATGCAGAACTGGAAGCCCTTGGCGGCCGCGATCGTCGCCGTCTCCTTCACGGTCTCGACCGGCGTCGTGTTCAGGCCGGTGCTCGCCGGCAGGTCGGCGTACGGCTCGAGCAGCCACGCGCCGCGCGACCCGAGCGCGCCGTCGATCGACACCTTGATCGCGCGCACGGTCAGGTGGTTGTTGCCGTAGCCGATCATCTTGTAGGTGTCGAGCTTCTCGGAGAGTTGTTGAGGAGCGGCGCGCACCATCACCCACAGGCGCACGCCCATCTGCCCCTCATCCGTGATCTTCTTGAACATGTCGATGGTGTCGAAGCCCGAGCCCGCGTCCTGGAAGCTCGTCACGCCCTTCGACAGCGCCTCTTCGTTGGCGAGCTGGACGATCTTGCGGGTCTCGGCCTCGCGTTCCTCGGCCGTCATCTTCGCGCGCGACGCCGACTGCGCGCGCCGCACCAGGCCCGACGCCGTCTCGCGGAAGATGCCGATGGGGTTCCCCTTCTTGTCTTTGAGAATCTCGCCCCCTGGCGGGTTCTTGGTCGCCCTCGTGATGCCGGCCAGCTCCATCGCCTTCGCGTTGGCGAACGTGGCGTGGCCGCTGGCGTGCGTGAGGATGACGGGGTTCACCGGCGACACCTTGCTGAGGGCGTCGTGCGTCGGGAAACCTTCGACGTTCGGCTCG
>CAYHSN010000651.1:0-2052 GCA_964359235.1 uncultured Vicinamibacterales bacterium
GAGCCGCTCCCGTTGCCCGGCCGGCACGACGAGACCCGCATGGAGATCGAAGCCGCGCGAGTGCGCGTGACACCCGCCGAGCGCGGGCGCCTCGCCTTCCTCGGGCGGTTCACCCAGACGCTGCACACGAGTGCCCCGCTTGCGCCCCAGCGCCACGGTTCCCTGTACGGACGCCGCCGCCAGCCCGGCCAGCACCGGCGCCTCGTCCGCCCACGCGTCAGGCGCGCCGCCATCCCCGTCGCGGTCCCCAAGTCCCCGCCGATCGAGCAGGCGCCCGATCCGCGGCTCCACCGTGGCCAGCACCTCCGCCACGTCCAGGGCTGTGAGACGAGGCGCAGAGTGGAACCCCAGGGTCCCCGCACGCTCCCTCGCGAAGACGCCGTCCAAGACGAGCGCGTGGACATGCACGTTCAGATTGAGCGCCCCACCGAACCGCTGCACGATGGCCACAGCGCCCCCGCGACCATCCGCCACGCCGTCCCATCGCGCGCGGCCGCGCAGCCAGCCCAGCACGGCGCGCATGTGGACGGCGACGACCGCGCGGCACAGATCGTGGTCCCACGCCAGCCGATAACGCACGCGATATGGCAGACTCAGGACCCACTGCCGCACGGGCACGTCGGGGAAGACGGAATCGACCAAGTGCGCGGCGCGCTCGGCCATCCGGCGTCCGCCGCAGCTCGGACAAAAGCCGCGTCCCTTGCACGAGAACGCGACGAGCCGGTCGAGGCCGCAGTCGCCGCAGCGAAACCGCGCGAACCCGCCAGCGAGCCATCCGCACTGAAGAAAGTCCCGGAACTCCTGCTCGACAAATCGCGGCAGGCCGTCCCCGTCGCGGAGACTCGCGGCCTGCACGCGAAAGGTCTCGAAATGATCGCGCACGATCTGGTAGAGCACACTTCCAGCGGAATCCCGCGGTTCGTAGCTCGTCGAGGGCCGGACCACCAGGTGTCGTAAGGCGGGCGGCGTGCCAGCCAGAGACACGACGACATGGGCCTGAATCCGAAGATCGCCTGCGTCCTGGTGGCAGTTTCTGCGCGGCGCGCGGCTCAGACGCGAGCAGTTTCTGCACGACGCGCGCCGCGCACGCGAGGCCAATTGGCGCCATCACCTCGTCGCCGACCGCCTGGCACACGACGTTGCGGCGTGCTCGACCGCTACGCGCGGAACCGGCCGACGCGCCCGGCCGGGTTCTTCTCGGCCAGCGGCGTCTTCTTCTTCCGCTTCATCCGTCTCGGCCTGATGGCCGGGATCGCCTACGCGGTGCTCTTCGGCGTCGTGCACGGCTGGCTCCTCGACGATCTCTACGGCCGCCTCACGCGCGACCTCACGCTCGAGCGCTCGGCGTTCTTCGTGCGGCTGGCGCTTTACGTCCTGTTCGGCCTCCTGCTCGTCGTGGTGAACCTCGTGTTCGACTACGCCAAGATCCGGGCGGTGGTGGAGGACCGCCGCAGCATGATCGGCGCGCTGCGCGCCGCCGTCCGCTTCGTCGCGCAGCGCCCGCTGGCGACCTCGGGGCTGTGTCTGACGGTCGGCGCGCTCTTCGCGCTGGTGCTGGCGGCCTACGCGGCCGTCGCGCCCGGCGTCTGGGGCCCCGGCTGGTCCCTGTGGCGCGGGCTCCTGATTGGAAGACAAGTTCTCTGGCGTTTGTTCTACAGAGCTGCGGTGATGGGTGTTCCCAGGATGGCGCCCCATCGAGCCCCCGCGTCCTGAACGCGCCTGAACTTCTCTTCACTTGACCCATCCTCCCGCTTCAGATGTTCTGGAGGTGTACGTGTGCCTGTCACGGAGGCGCCATGATTGCGACCTGCTACAAAGCCCTGGAGATTTGGACGGCGCAGACGCACGATCGCGGCGCGACCCGCCCCCCGTGCGCCGGGTATCGAAGGCTGCGTCACTTACGATCGATTGGCGTCGCCGCGCAATCTGGAGCGACCGGCCGAGATACTGGACGGGTATCCGTACCTGGCGCGGCCACCGCGCTGCGACGGCTGCGCCATCTGCGTTGACGAGTGTCCGGTCACGGTTTTGCGGTTGCTGGGCACGTTCGGG
>CAYHSN010000652.1:0-2048 GCA_964359235.1 uncultured Vicinamibacterales bacterium
AGCGGACAGGCGACCTCGTCAACGCGATCGTGGCCCCTGGCGGCCAGCGCACCGTTCTCACCGTGGACGGCCGCGGCTATCTGACCGCCGTCGCGAACCCGGGCGGTCCCACGTGGGAGATGGGGTACCAGGACGACGGCCTGCTCACGTCGTTCAGGACGCCCAACGGGTACGAAGCGACCATGACCTACGACGCCCAGGGGCTGCTCCTGACCGACACCGACGCGGCGCACGGAGGGTGGACGATCAAGCGCGAGCAGACTGGCGATCTGCAGACCACGACGATGACGAGCGCCGAGGGGCGCGTCTTCACCTACAACGTCGAGCGGCAGCCCGACTGGCTCGTGCGGAGGGAGACGATCGACCCGGCTGGGCTGCGGAGCGTCACCGTCACGAGCCCGGCGGGCACCAGCTTCACGACGGCCCCGGACGGTACGACGATCTTCACCGCCATGGGGGCCGATCCGCGCTTCGGGATGCAGGCGCCCATTCTCGAGCAGGCCACCATCACGACGCCCGGCGGTCTCACCGCGAACATCGTCGGCACGCGGAACGCGATATTCGCCGATCCGTCGAACCACTTCACCGCCACGTTCATCGAAGACATTGTCAGGGTGAACGGCCGAGAGTTCTACGTGTCGTACGACGGATCGACGCGCACGATGGAGGACTGGAGTCCGGCCGGGCGCAACACGGTCACGGTCTTCGATGAGGTCGGGCGGGTGGCGAGCTGGCAGCCGCCGGCCCTGACGCCGGTGCAGTTCACCTACGACGCTAGTAGGGGCCGGGTGACCGCCCTGACGCAGGGCACGCGTCAGGCGACGATTGCCTACGACACGCTGAACCAGCCCAACGCCGTGACGGACCCGCTGGGGCGCCAGGTGCGGTTCGAGTACGACGCGGCCGGGCGCGTGACGAGGCAGACGCTGCCGGGCGGCCGCGAGATCCGCTTCGGCTACGACGCCAACGGCAACATCACGTCGCTCTCACCGCCCGGGCGGCCGGAGCACCTGTTCACCTACACGCCCGTGGATCTGGCGGCCACGTACGCGCCGCCGCTCGTGGCCGGCACCGGCCCGACGCGCTTCGAGTACAACCTGGACCGGCAACTCACGCGGATCACCCGGCCAGACGGGCCTAACGTCGACTTCGTGTTCGACGGTGCGGGCCGCCTGACGACGGTCACGACGCCGCGCGGCGCGACGACCTATACGTACGCCGCGACGGGCGCCATCGAGACGATTGAGTCGCCGGATGCCGTCACGCTGTCCTACACGTTCGACGGCCCGCTGCCGACCCGGGAGCGCTGGAGCGGCGCGGTGACCGGCCAGATCGATCGTGTCTTCGACGGCAACTTCTGGATGCGGTCCGAGCAGATCGCCGGGACGCCCCCCGTCGCCTACACCTACGACGACGACGGCCGGGTGATCATCGCGGGCGATCAGTACGTGAACCTGGCCTGGGACACCGGGCTGCCGACCGAAACCAACCTGCGCCGCGTGCACATCGTCCCGACGTTCAACGGGTTCGGGGAGCTGTCGCACGAGCGCGTCAGCGACGTCCTGACCGACGACACGTTGTTCGAGGTGGATTATCGGCGCGACGCGTTGGGGCGCATCACGCAGCGGATCGAGGAGATCGACGGCGTGCTGCGGGTCTTCGGCTACGCCTACGACGAGGCGGGACGGCTGAGCACGGTGACGCGCACCAGCCCTCTGGGCGAGACCGTCACCGAGGCGGCCTACACCTACGACCCCAACGGGAACCGCCTGACGGCCGACGGCGTGCGCGGCAGCTTCGCCGGCACCTACGACGACCAGGACCGGCTGCTGACCTACGGCGCGGCGAGCTACACCTACACGGCCAACGGCGAGCTGGCGACGAAGACGACGCCGGCGGGCGTGACGCAGTACACCTACGACGCGCTGAGCAACCTGACGCGGGTGGCGCTGCCGGACCGCCGGGTGATCACGTATCTGGTCGACGGCCGGAACCGGCGCGTGGCGAAGCTGGTGGACGGGGTGAGGGTGCGGGCGTGGCTCTATGCC
>CAYHSN010000653.1:0-2043 GCA_964359235.1 uncultured Vicinamibacterales bacterium
CCCCGGCCGACGCCCGGCGCCGCTCGGCGTGGGTCAGTCGCCGGCTCCGCCTCCTGCGTGCCCACGGGCTCCTGCGCAAAATCGCCGGTACGCACCGTGACCATGTAACCAAGGCCGGACGAACCATGACTACGGCGATTCTCACGGCCCTGCGCTCCACGGTCCGGCAACTGACGCCCGCAGCATAAGAATCTCCGCGGCAGGAGAAGATTTCACGGGTTAGTAGTACAGGGCGGCTCGTTTCGAGACTCACCGCGCCGAACGGCAGGCAACCAGCCGAACGGCAGGCAACCAGCCGAACGGCAAGCAACCAATTGAACGGCAAGCAACCCGTAGTTGAAGTAGGCGCGGATGCGGCGCTACTTCGACAGAGCCAGCCTGGCTTCGATCGCGGGCAGTGCTTCGAGCAGCACATCACCCACGACTTGCAGGCTCTTGGCCGCGACCTGATCCATGGTGTCGCCGCGGGTGTGCCAGGCGCCGTACTCGAGATCGATGAGATCGACCGCGGGCACGCCGGCTTCAAGGAAGGGCAGGTGGTCGTCCTCGATGGGTGTGGCGCTGTCGAGGAAGTGGCGCGCGTGGCCCAGGTGCCGCGCGGCGTCCCAGATGATGGTGGTGAGCCAGGCCGTCGAGTTGGCCTCGCGTCGCATGGCGAGGTCCCGGTCGCCGATCATATCGACAAGGATGAGGGCCTTGAGGCGCTTGAGCGAGCCATCCCGCTCCGCCGCGTCGACGTAGTGGCGGCTGCCGTAGGTGTGGTCGGTGCCGGTCCACTCGATCACCGCTTCCTCGCCGTCGAGGAACAGCAGCTCGACGGTGAGGGGGTTCTTCCGCGCCTTCAGGATGCGCGCCAGTTCGATCAGAAACGCCGCGCTCGACGCGCCATCGTTCGCGCCCACGAACTCGAAGTCGTCGAAGCGCTTGGTGTCGTAGTGCCCCGCGATCGCGATGCGTTCGGGCCGATCGCCCGGGATGGTCGCGACGAGATTGACCGTGCGAATGCGTCCGACCGGCGTGGCGGCGTCGAACGCCTGCTCGCGCGCCGTGACCCCGATGGCCGCGAGCTCGCCGGTGATGTACCTGCGCGCCTGCGCGAGGGCCGGCGACCCGGCCGGGCGCGGGCCGATCAGCACGAGCTTCCGCAGGTGCTCGAACGCCCGCTTCCCGTCGAACCCGGGCGTCGCGCCGGCGCACACGCCGGCGACGAGCGAGGCAAGCACGAGCGCAGGGAGTCGGCGTCCTGGCATCGGGATGGCCGACATGCTATCAGGTTGTCCGGGGCTCGACCTGCTGGTGCCGCACGTCTCGGGCCGACACCATGAAGATGACGTCCTCAGCCACGTTGGTCGCGTGGTCGCCGATGCGCTCGAGGTGGCGGGAGATCAGGATGAGATCGAGCGCCGGCTCGATCGTGTGTTGATCCTGCAGCATGTAGGTCAGCAGTTCCCGGAAGACCTGCGTCTTGAGCGCATCCAGCTCGTCATCGCGATCGAGCACGGACTGGGCGAGCGCGGTGTCGCGGCGCACGTAGGCGTCAAGCGCGTCGCGCAGCATGGCCTCGGCGATGGTGGCCATGCGGGGGATATCGATGAGCGGTTTGACCGGCGCGTGCCGCAGGTAGCGCCGGGCCGCCTCGGCGATGTTGACCGCCAGATCACCCACGCGCTCGAGGTCGGTGTTGATCTTCACGGCCGCGACGACGGCCCTGAGATCGACCGCCATCGGCTGGTGCAGGGCCAGGAGCCGGAACGACCAGCCGTCGATCTCGATGTGGAGCTGGTTGAGGGGCTGATCACCGGCCAGCACGCGCTCGACGAGCATCGGGTCGCGATCGACCAGCGCCCGGACGGCCGCCGTCACGCGCTCCTCGGCCAGGCCGCCCATCTCGAGCAGCCGAGCCTTGAGCTCGTCGAGTTCCTCCTGGAAGTGCGGGACGACTTTCTCAGTCATGTGTCAGTTCCGAGTCTCCGAGTTCACCACGGAGAACACAGCGCGGCTGAGCCGCAACCAAACTGAGGGCTCACCCGCGCTAGGCGGCGG
>CAYHSN010000654.1:0-2037 GCA_964359235.1 uncultured Vicinamibacterales bacterium
CCGCGCCGCGCGGCCACCCGCCGTCTAGGGCGCCGGGGGGGAGGGGGCGTGCGCGCGCGAGTACGCGAGCGACGCCGGTCCGAAGACGACGCTCGTCGTCCGAGGATACGAGCCGTCCGACGACGGGCGGCGCGAGCTGGAGGACGCGTGGGCCGACGCGGTCTTCGACGGCTTTCTGCTCGAGGATCTGCGGGCCAGGCTCACGGCGGAGCTCGCGCGAGCCGGGCACTTGCGCGCCGAGGTCGCCGCCGAGATCGAGTTGCGGCGCGACGACCGGCCGCCGCGCAAACAGATCCTCGTGCGTGCCACGCCGGGCCCGCGGACGCGCGTGAAGACGATTGAGTTGCGGGGCAACCAGCGCATCCAGACCGACCGTCTGCAGGCGCTCATCCGCCAGCGCGGTCTCGATCTGACGGCGTGGCTGGCGCCGGCTGATCTTGAGGCGGCGCTGCGCGGGGCTTGCGCGAGCGAGGGCCTGCTCGCGGCCTTCGTGTCGATCGACGCGCCGAAGTTCGACGGGGACACCGCGGTCCTGCCGGTCACGATCGTGGAAGGGCCGGTGTTTCAGGTGTCGGAGGTTCGCGTCGAAGGCGTGCGCGGGCGCGCGGAGGCCGACGTGCGGAGCGCGTTCGGCGTTCAGGCCGGAGCGCCCTACGAGCCCGCGCGGGTGGACGAAGGACGCCGCACGGTGGAGGCCGGCTATCGCCGCGACGGGTTCAACCACGTCCGGATTCGCGTGACGCGCGACGTCGATCGCGAGAGCGGGCGAGTCGCCCTGGGCCTCATCGTCACGGAAGGACCGCGACAGGTGCTCGCCGTTGTGGCGATCGAAGGCGCCGGCGGCACGCGCGAGGAAGTCGTCACACGCGCGATCAAGGCGGAACCGGGCAGCCCGGTGAACCTCGAAGACTGGTACCAGGCGCGCACGCGGCTCTACGAGACCGGGGTCTTCCGCAGCGCCGACATCGAGTTCGAGCCGGTCTCCGGTCAGACGGCAGGCGACGCGGCCACCGAGCCGGTTCGCGCGAAGGTGACGCTCGAGCCGTGGCGGCCCTACCGCTTCCGCTACGGGTTCCAGATCGGCGACGCGATCAACCCGTACGGCGAGGACCGCCAGCGGACGATCGGCGTCGTGGCGGATCTGCAGCGTCGGAATCTCTTCGGCCGCGCCATGACCGCCGGCCTGACCGGTCGCTACGAGACCGATCTGTGGCTCGCGCGCGGCTTCGTGAGCGCGCCGCGCTTCCTCACGCTGCCGCTCGCGACGAGCCTGTTCCTCACGCGATCGAGCGAAACCGTCGATCCCGGCCGGGGCGTGCGCTTCATCACCGACAAGACGACGGCGACGGTGCAGCAGGAGGTGCGCGCGGGCCGGAAGCTCCGGATCTCGTACGGGTACCGTTTCGAGCGGAATCATGTGTACGATCCGGACGCGACGGCCGGCGATCCGTTCGCCCTTGACCTCACGATCAACATCGCGCGCCTGACCGGCGCGCTCTTCACCGACACGCGCAACGACCCCTTCGATCCCGCGCGCGGCTGGTTCAACTCGTCGAACGTCGAGTACGCCGCCGAGACCCTCGGATCGCAGTTGCGGTTCGTGAAGTTCCTCGTGCAGGAGTCGTACTTCCACCGGTTCGGCGCCGTCGTCGTCGCGTCCGGCGTGCGCTTCGGCGGCGTCAGGGGGTTGGATCAGGTGATCGTGCCGAGCGAGCAGTTCTTCGCGGGCGGCGGCAACACGGTGCGGGGCTACAAAGAGGATTCGCTCGGGCCGGTCGACTTCCTCGGCGAGCCGGCCGGCGGGAACGCGCTCCTCGTCTTCAACCAGGAGGTGCGCTTCCCGATCTACAGGTGGATTCGGGGCGTGGGGTTCCTCGACGCGGGCAACGCCTTCCCGTTTGTGACCGATGTGAGAGTGAGCGAGCTGAAGGTCGGGGTCGGGGTGGGTCTGCGCCTCAACACGCCGCTCGCGATGTTCCGCATCGACTTCGGTGTGCCCGTGCCACGGCCCGCGAACACCCCGCGCGGGAGGTGGTA
>CAYHSN010000655.1:0-2034 GCA_964359235.1 uncultured Vicinamibacterales bacterium
TCACCTCGGCGGGGACCCCCGGACTCCGCTCTGTTGAGCTTCGTCCAGGGCCGCCAGACTCCACTCTTCGAGCTTCGTCTAGGGTCGCCGAAGCCATGCGAAGGCGCCCGAAGCTTTGCGAAGGCGCCTGCACCCCGCCCATCTCCATTGACGATTGTCGATTGCTGGAACCTGACGCCTGTCGACCTCTCTTCCTAGGAAGAAACGCGAGCAGTGGCAGTTCGTTCTTGAAATCGACAATCGTCAATCGTCAATCGACAATCCGTCCGCGGGGCCCCTTCGCCCCATGCCGCGCGCGCGCAACCTCCGCTTCTCTCGTTCCTCTCCGTCGTTCCTTCCAGGTCCGCTATGCATGCGCCGCGGCGGGCTCCCCGTGTGCCGCCGCAGGCGACTCCTCGCGATCGTGGTGCTCCACCGCCACCGCGCCCTGCAGGTAGATCACCGTCAGGAGCACGAAGATGAACGCCTGGAGGCCGCCCGTGATGAGCCCCAGGAACATCATGGGCAGCGGCACGAACAGCGGGATGATGACGAACAGAATCGCGATGACCAGCTCCTCGCCGAAGATGTTCCCGAAGAGCCGCAGCGAGAGCGACAGGACACGCGACAGGTGACTGATGATCTCGATGGGCAGCATGATCGGCGCGAGGAACACCGATGAACCGGGCGGCACGGCGAAGTGCTTCACGTACGACCAGAGCCCGTGCGCCCTCATGCCCTGGATGTGGTAGAAGACCCACACCGTGAGCGCGCAGCCGAGCGTCACGTTGATGCTGCTTGTCGGCGCCATCAGGCCCGGAACCAAGCCCGCGTAGTTCGACGCCAGCACGAACACGCCGATCGATCCCACGAGCGGCAGGTAGCGGCGGCCCTTCGGTCCGATCCACTCCTCCAGCAGGCCCTGCACCGCGCCGATCCCGTCCTCGAGCACGATCTGCGCCTGGCCCGGGTTCTCGACGCTCAGCCGGCCCCGAATCACCAGACACCCGATCGTGACCGCCAGGACGATGAGCCCGGCGACGACGAGGTAGTCGGGAATGACCTGCTCGCCCGGCGCGAACTCGAAGCCGAGCGGCCCGAGCGCCGAGGCGACGAGCGGCCCCAGCAGCCAGTTGACGATCTGGACGATCAGCAGTTCGTGGTGCAGCGCTTCCATAACTCATGATCGGCGGGGGCCCCTGCACCCCGCCTAGCGCGCCCGCTCGCGGGGCCCCTGCGCCCCGCTCCGCTTCGCGCGCAACGGACTGGTGGGTCAGGACCGAGAGGCCCGAATGGCTTCGACCGCGGCGGCCGCCACGACCGAGGACGCGCCCAAGAGCAGCCCAATCGGGTGCAGGCGCAAACGCGCAATCATAACGTACGCCAGAAATCCAAGCAAAGCGTACCGCAGCACGAACACCGCGAGCGCGAGGCCCAGCCGCGGCCGCGCGCGACTTCCCCGCTCCGCAGCCTCGGCCCCGCGCGCGAACGCGGCCGTCAGGCGATCGACCGACGATTTGATCGCCCAGTAACTCCCGCCCGCGAGCACACCGCCGCCCACGACGCCCAGTGCGATATCGGGCCGGCCGCGCCGCCACACGAGCGCTGCGACGGCCAGGACCGCGCACCATACGATCGCGGTGCGCTCGAGGCGGCGCAGCATCGGATCTCGTTCCGCCATCGCACACGCCCTATCGGAGGAACTTCGATGTCGTCCGGTACACGTTGAGAATGCCGGCGGCTAGTCCGAGGAAGAAGAACAGGATGAAGAGCCAGGGCGAGGTGCCGAGCCAGTTGTCGAGCACGCGGCCGAACCACGCACCGAGCACGATCGCCAGCACGAACGACAACCCGACCGTGCTGAGCGCCCCGATGGTGCGCACGGTGTCAGCCCGGGGCTTTCGGGGGGTCATACCCACGCTGAGGAGTCCCCTGAGTGCACCGCGGAGGATATCACCACGGAGTTCGCGGAGGCCACGGAGAGATTGACCGCAGAGACCACGGAGAGGCTCATCGGCATCGGACCGCGGAGTTCGCGGAGAGAAGCCATCGGGC
>CAYHSN010000656.1:0-2026 GCA_964359235.1 uncultured Vicinamibacterales bacterium
GGTGAGGACGTATGATCCAACGGGATGACACGGCGAGCGACAGGCTCGACGGCGTGCTGGGCTACCACCTGAACGCGCTCACCTGCGGAGTCGCGAAGTTCAACCTGGTCTTCGCCCGGCGGCTGGGCGTGCCGGTGCTGGGGCTGTTCGATCCGCACACGCTGGCGCTCGCGGCGCCGATCCTCTCGCTCAAGATCGCCGAGTTCACCGCCGCCGACATCACCGCGCTCGACGCGCTGCTCGAGACCGCGCCCTGGCGCCTGAGCTTCCGGCTCTTCCTGCACGCCTGGGGCGACACGGCGGTCGAGCACCGTCTGCTCAAGCAGGCGGCCGTCATCTACTGCGGGAACGCGGAACTCACGGCGGAGCTCAGCCCGCTGCGCGCCGACGTCGTGGAGTTGTGGTGCCCCTGGACGCTGTTCGAAGCGCAACGGTTCGAGAAAACGGAGCTGTCGGTGTTCTCCTTCGGCATGGCGCACAAGATCCGGGCCGACCTGCACGACACGCTGCACGCCCTGCTCGAGCGGACGGGGAAGCCCTACTCGGTGTACCTCTCGACGGCCCTGCACGAGGGCACGGCGTTCGACGAGCGCTTCACGATCGCCTTCGAGGAGCTGCGCAAGATCTACGGCGACCGCATCTACTTCCTCGGCTACATGTCGGACACGGCGATCTTCAACTACCTGCACGATACGACGTTTTTCGCCGCGTTTTTCGACAAGGGCGTGCGCGCGAACAACACGACGGTCAACGCGGCGATGGAGTGCGGGTCGGTGGTCATCACCAACGTCGACGCCTGGTCGCCATCGCCGTTCCGGCACATGCAGACTATGATCGACATTCACCAGGCCCGGGCGCTGCCGACCGATCCGGCCGAGCTCTCGGCGATCAGCGCACGGGCCCGGACGATGGCCTCAGAGACGCTCGGCTGGGACGCGCTCGTCGCGCAGGTGGCCGGACACGCCGGGCCGCCGTCCGGGGTGAGGAGGAACCAACGATGAGCCGCGAGCTGGTCATCGGCAAGCACGTCATCAACGACGACAGTCCGTCGTACGTCATCGCCGAGATCGGGCACAACCACCAGGGCAACATGGACACCGCCCGGGAGCTCTTCCGCCAGGCGGTGGCCTGTGGGGTCTCCGCGATGAAGCTCCAGAAGCGCGACAACTTCGCCCTGTACACGAAGGCGATGTACGAAAGGCCGTACGACAACGAGAACAGCTTCGGGGCGACCTACGGTGAGCACCGCGAGTTCCTCGAGTTCAACAAGGACCAGTACGTCGAGCTGCAGGCCACCGCGGCCGAACTCAATGTCGACTTCTTCGCGACCGCCTTCGATTTCCCGAGCGCCGACCTGCTCGAGGAGATCGGCATGCCGGCCTACAAGATGGCGTCTGGCGATCTCAGGAACACGCCACTCCTCAAGTACGTCGCGAAGTTCGGCAAGCCGATGTTCATCAGCACCGGGGGCGCGACCCTCGATGACGTCAAGCGCGCGTACGACGCCATCATGCCGCTCAATCCGCGGCTCTGTATCATGCAGTGCACCGCCGGGTATCCGGCCGAGTTCTCGGAGCTCGACCTGCGCGTCATCGCCACCTTCCGCGAGATGTTTCCGGACATCGTGATCGGCTACTCTGGCCACGACAACGGCATCGCGATGCCCGTGGCCGCCTACGTCCTCGGCGCGCGCGTCGTGGAAAAGCACTTCACGCTGAACCGCGCGATGAAGGGGACGGACCACAAGTTCTCGCTCGAGCCGGTCGGCATGCGGAAGATGGTGCGCGACCTGACCCGCGTGCGCGTGGCGCTCGGCGACGGCAAGAAGAAGGTGTACGAGACCGAGAAAGATCCGATCAAGAGGATGGGGAAGAAGATCGTGGCGGCCCGTGATTTGAACCAAGGGCACGTGCTGGTGGCCGACGACTTCGCGCTCAAGTCGCCGGGTGACGGGGTGCCGCCTTACGAGCTCGACCGCATGATCGGCAAGGCGCTCAAGGTCCACGTGCGCGCGGAGGACGCGATC
>CAYHSN010000657.1:0-2026 GCA_964359235.1 uncultured Vicinamibacterales bacterium
CTCGTTCCTCATTCCTCGCTCCTCGTTCCTTCCCGCGCCAGTCTCTCAAAGATCGGCCTCAGCCTCGCTGCGGTCTGCGGCAGTTCCTCGGGCAGCACGCGCGTGTTCCCCACGACCGACATGTAGTTCGTGTCGCCGTTCCAGCGCGGCACGACGTGCACGTGAAGGTGGTCGAGGATGCCGGCGCCGGCCGGGCGGCCGAGGTTGATGCCGACGTTGAGTCCCTGCGGCTTGTACGTCTCGGTCAGCGCGATTTCCGCCAGGCGCGTCAGCTCCATCATCTCGGTGAGCTCGACCGGCGTCGCCGCCGCGAGCGTCGCGAAGTGCCGCTTGGGCACCACCATCAGGTGGCCGTTGTTGTAGGGATACAGGTTGAGGACGACGTAGCAGGCCGTCCCGCGGAAGACGACGAGCGAGTGCGTGGCGTCCTGCTCCGGCGCGGCACAGAAGACGCACGACGGCGACGCACCGCTCGCGGTCACGTAGGCCAGTCTCCAGGGGGACCAGAGGCGTTCCACCGATTTAATGCAGGATTTCAGGATTGCATATTGCAGGATTCCGACGGCAGGATTCCGACATGGTCCCGATGTGCAATCGTCGAGTCAATCCTGAAATATGAAATCCTGAAATCTGCAATTCCCGCGGTTCAGTAGTGCGGGATCCCGGACTCGGAACCGGTGGAGGGCGGCGACGGCGGCGCCTCGCCCTCCCCTTCGCGGTTGATCAGGTCTTTCAGTTCCTTGCCCGGCTTGAAGTAGGGGACCTTTTTCGGCGGCACGTCCACGCGGTCGCCCGTCTTCGGGTTCCGGCCCTTGCGCGGCTCGCGCCGCCTGAGCCGGAAGCTGCCGAAGCCCCGGAGCTCGATCTTCTCGCCCCGGTGTAACGCGTCGATGATGCTCTTGAACACGGTGTCGACGATGACCTCGGAGTGCTTCTTCGTGAGGTCCGACACCCGCGAGACTTCCTCGACGAGTTCCGCCTTGGTCATGAAGCCCCCTACTGGCTCATCTTGAAGTGATCGCCGAGCGTCACTTCCGGCCGGCCCGTGCCATCCGAATACGCCTCCCAGTCGGACCGGTACTCATCCGACTTCAGCGCGCGGATGCTCAGGCCGATCTTCCGCTCGCCCGGGATGAGCTTGATGATCTTCATCTGATAGGTCTGCTCCACCTTCAGCTCGAGGCGCTCGCCGCCCGCCTGGTCGTCGAACTCCGAAACGTGGATGAGCCCCTCGATGCCCTCGGCCAGCTCGACGAACGCGCCGAAGTTGGTCAGCCGCACCACCTTGCCCTCGACGATGTCGGTGACCTTGTGCTGCGAGAAGAACTCGTCCCACACGTCGGTCTTGAGCTGCTTGAGCCCGAGCGACAGGCGCTGGTTCTCGGCGTCGATGTTGAGCACCATCGCCGTCACCGTGTCGCTCTTCTTCAGCACCTCCGACGGGTGCTTCAGGCGTTTGCTCCACGACATGTCCGAGATGTGGATCAGGCCGTCGATGCCTTCCTCGACCTCGACGAACGCCCCGAACTCGGTCAGGTTGCGCACCTTGCCCGTGATCGTCGAGCCCACAGGGTACTTGCCACCGAGATCCAGCCACGGATTCGCCTCGACCTGCTTGAGGCCGAGCGAGATGCGCCGCGCGCCCGGATCCACGCCGAGCACCATGGCCTCGATCATGTCGCTCACGTTGAGGATCTTCGACGGATGCTTGACGCGCTTGCTCCACGACATCTCGGAGACGTGTACAAGGCCCTCGACGCCGGGCTCCAGCTCGACGAACGCGCCGTAGTCGGTCAGGCTCACGACCTTGCCGCGCACGCGCGCGCCGACGGGGTAGCGCTCGGTCACGTCGGACCACGGATCCGACATGAGCTGCTTATGGCCCAGCGAGACCCGCTCGGTCGCCGCGTCGTACTTGAGGACGATCACGTCGATCTCGTCGTTGACCTTGAAGAGCTCCGACGGATGCGACACGCGGCCCCACGACATGTCCGTGATGTGGAGCAGGCCGTCGATGCCGCCCAGG
>CAYHSN010000658.1:0-2018 GCA_964359235.1 uncultured Vicinamibacterales bacterium
GGCAGTTCGTCGTGCAGGAGGCGTTCGAGATGATGTGGTGCGTCGCCGGGTCGTAGGCCTCGGCGTTCACGCCGAGCACGATCGTCACATCCGGACTCTTGGCCGGCGCCGTGATGACGACTTTTTTCGCGCCGGCCGCCAGATGCTTCGCCGCATCGTCGCGCTTGGTGAACAGCCCCGTCGACTCGAAGACGATGTCGACGCCGAGGTCCTTCCACGGGAGCTGGGCCGGGTCGCGCTGCGACAGCACCTTGAACTCCCGGCCGTCGACGGCGATCGCGCCCTCGCGCCCCTCGACCTTCGCGGTCAGGTTGCCGAGGATCGAGTCGTACTTGAGCAGGTGGGCGAGCGTCCGGGCGCTGGTGATGTCGTTGACGGCGACGAACTCGATGTCCTGGCGGCCCATCGCCGCGCGCATGATGTTGCGGCCGATGCGGCCGAAGCCGTTGATCCCGACTCTGATGGCCATCGGATGTGTCCCTCCGGGAGGCGAGCGGTTGCGGTCAAAGGAGCAGTCTAATGAACGGCTTGCGAAGGGTCAAACCGCAAGGCTATACTCGCGCCGATACCGCCGAGTGGCTCTCGATCGCGTGCCCGGATGTACTTCCTCTACAGCCTCCTCAGCCTGGCGCTCTTCCTGGTCGTCTCGCCGTATTTCGTCTACCAGGCGCTTCGGTACAACAAGTACGTCGGGAGCTTCGGCCAGCGCCTCGGCTACCTCCCGGTGTCGTTCAATCTCGACGGCGACCGCTCGATCTGGATCCACGCGGTTTCGGTGGGTGAGGTCCTCACGGCGCGCGCCCTCGTCGGCGAGCTGAAGCAGCGTTATCCGTCCCTGCGCCTGTTCGTGTCGACCACGACGATGACGGGGCAGCGGGTGGCGCGCAGCGACCTGCAGCACGTCGATGCGGTGTTCTTCTTCCCGTTCGACTTCGGCTTCATCGTGAACCGCACGCTGCGTCTCGTCCGGCCGCGCCTCTTCGTGATGATGGAAACCGAGATCTGGCCGAACCTGCTGCGCGCCTGCCGCCGGCAGGGCGTCAGGACCGTGCTCGTGAACGGGCGGATCTCGTCGCGCTCGTTTCCCCGCTACCGTCTCGCGCGGCCGTTCTTCCGGCGCGTGCTGCGGCACGTCGATCGGTTCTGCATGCAGAGCGAGGAGTCGGCGCGGCGGATCATCGACATGGGCGCCGACCCGCGGCGGGTGACCGTGACCGGCAGCCTGAAGTTCGACTCGCTGGAACTGCCGGGCGCGCAGTCGCTCGCGCGCGGCCCTTCGCGCGTGCTGCGCTTCTTCCGGATTCGCGAGACGCGGCCGGTCATCATCGCGGCGAGCACGCTCAAGGGCGAGGAGCAGGCCGTGCTCACGGCGTTCCGGCAGGTGAAGAAGACGCAGCCGGACGCGCTCCTCATCGTCGCGCCGCGCCGGCCCGAGCGCTTCGACGAAGTCGAGGATCTCGTGCGGCAGGAGGGGTTCAGCACCGTACGGCGCACCGAGCTCGCCATCGACGCCGAGCCCCGCACGGACGTCGTCATTCTGGACACGATCGGCGAGCTGGCGCGGTTGTTCCAGGTGGCGACGGTCGTCTTCGTGGGCGGCAGCCTCGTGGACGCCGGTGGTCACAACATCCTCGAGCCGGCCGTCTTCGGCAAACCCATTCTCTTCGGCCCCTACATGCAGAACTTCGCGGAGATCGCCCGCGCGTTCCTCGACAACGGCGCCGGACTCCAGGTCGCTTCGGCGCGCGAGCTGGAGGAGTCGCTCGTCGCGCTCTTCGGCGACCCCGTGCGGCGCGCGAGCCTCGGCGCCGCCGCGCGCGCGCTCGTCGAGACGAACCGCGGCGCCAAGGACAAGAGCCTGGCCGTCATCGCCGAACTCCTGCCACCCACGCCGCCCGCCGGCGTCGTCCGGCCGTTCCGACGAGTACAGTAGAAGCGGACGTTCAGAGAATATGGAGAATCCGCCAGCTCTGAGAGCTTGTGAAGGAATCGGTGTAGGGGCCGCCTTCAGGCGGCCC
>CAYHSN010000659.1:0-2018 GCA_964359235.1 uncultured Vicinamibacterales bacterium
CTGAAGTTCCCCCCGATCGGGCACGGGTCGTAGTCGCGAAGGCAGTGTGCCTGCTGGATTTCGACTGTGGAACGCGAGGGAATCGCGGTGCGAGGTGTAGTCACTAAATGACTTGACAATCGGCGCGTATTCGGTTATGGTGCATTCATGGCAAGCCGAAACGGCCCTGTCCACGTGGTCACCACACGGCGCGGCTACAAGGGCAAGCTCTACGAGACGCACCTGCTGCGTCGCACGTACCGCGAGGACGGCAAGGTCAAGAACGAGACGGTCGGCAACCTCTCCCACCTGCCGCGCGAGGTCATCGAACTGGTGCGTCGTGCCCTGCGCGGCGAGAAGTTCGCGCCGGCGAGCGAGTTGTTCGAGGTCACTGCCTCGCGCATCCACGGTGACACCCACGCGGTGCTGACCGCGATGCAGCGGCTGGGGTTCCGCGCACTGCTCTCTTCGCGTCCGTGCCGGGAGGCGGACCTGGTGATGGGGATGGTGGCCGCGCGCGTGGTCGCACCGCACACGAAGCTGGCCACGACGCGGTGGTGGCCGACGCGCACGCTGGCCGAGGACCTGGGGATTGAGCGTGCCGACGAGGACGACCTGTATCGGGCGATGGACTGGCTTGTGGGCCGCCAGGGCGCCATCGAGAAGAAGCTTGGGGCGCGGCACCTTCGGAGCGGGAGCCTGGCGCTCTACGACCTGACGTCCAGCTACTTCGAAGGCACGAGGTGTCCGCTGGCCAAGATGGGGCACGACCGCGACGGCACGAAGAATAAGCTCCAGGTCAACTACGGCCTACTGACCGACCGCCGAGGCTGCCCGGTGGCCGTCTCGGTCTACGCGGGCAACACGAACGACCCGAAGACGTTGATGCCGCAGGTGCACAAGCTGCGTGAGTCCTTCGGGCTCAAGCGCGTGGTGATGGTCGGCGACCGCGGGATGATCGGCCAGACGACGGTCGAGCAGCTTCGCGACGTCGAGGGGCTCTTCTGGATCACGGCGCTCAAGAGCGGCCAAATCCGGACCCTCGTCCAGGGCGGGACATTGCAGCTCGGGCTGTTCGACGAGAGGAACCTCTTCGAGCTCACCCACGCCGACTACCCCGGCGAGCGACTCGTGGCGTGTCGCAACCCCGAGCTCGGGCGGCTGCGCGCCCACAAGCGCAAGGCGCTGCTTGAAGCCACGACGCAGGAACTCGACAAGGTGCGCGCGCGGGTCGCGCGCGGCGCGCTTCGCGGTGCGGGCAAGATCGGCGTGCGAGTCGGGCGGGTGGTTAACAAGTACAAGGTCGCCAAGCACTTCGATCTCGTCATCGAAGACCGCCGCTTCGACTTCCGCATCGTGGAGCAGGAGGTCGCCGCCGAGGCGGCGCTGGACGGCATCTACGTGATTCGCACGAGTCTGCCCAAGAAGCAGATGAGCGGGGCCGAGGCGGTACGCAGCTACAAGGCGCTGACGGAAGTCGAGCGCGCCTTCCGCACGATGAAGACCGTCGACCTGAAGGTCCGACCCATCCACCATCGGCTGGCGGAGCGCGTGCGGGCGCACATCTTCCTCTGCCTGCTCGCCTACTACGTCGAGTGGCACATGCGCGAGGCATGGCGAGCGCTGCTCTTCGCGGACGAGGATCTGGAGGCCAAGGCCAAGCGCGACCCCGTGGCGCCGGCTCGGCGCTCGGCCGAGGCCGAGCAGAAGGCGGCCACGCATACGCTCGAGGACGGCACGCCCGCACACAGCTTCCGCACCCTGCTTGAGGAGCTCTCGACGATCGTGCGCAACACCTGCCGGGCGCCGGGCGCCGCCGGCGACGCGCCGACCTTCCGCGTCGCGACCACGCCGAGCCAGAAACAGCGGCAGGCCCTCCAGATGCTGGAGGCAATCGCGGCGTAGACAGAAAGACAACAGCACGAACCCGTCTATGTCAGCAGCCAGACGAGCGAATCCTACGTGGTAAGTGAGGGAACTTCAGTCTAATGGCCCGTATGTGACGCTTCCTCGGCACTTTGAGTCAGTATTTGCCCGTC
>CAYHSN010000660.1:0-2011 GCA_964359235.1 uncultured Vicinamibacterales bacterium
CCCTGATCGAACACCCCACGGTGATTCAGCGGATCCTGGGCCATCTCGGCCTGGCAATCGAGATCCCCGAGCCGCGCCCCGCGCGAGCGCCGCCGATCTCGCTGGACGCCCGCCACCTTCGCGTGGACGACGACGACGACGTCGCCGCCATCGACCCCTGCTCGTGACCGCATCGTCACGAGTCGGCACGCCAGAGGTGCGCCCGCGCGCCGCTCAAGCGCCGACCAGACGGGGCCGTTCGCCCTTGACAGCGTTGTTCCGTCTGCTATCCTGAATACACATCATTAGTGTGTATGCCATGAAATCAGGCGCAACCATGACCAGACGTCTCAACATCACGCTGCCCGAACGCACGTCCGGTTTCGGTAGTGTCCGGCTTCAGCCGGACTCGGCGTCGTAGCGCCGAACTTCAGTTCGGCTGCATGATGATTCGCGTCCTGGTCTTGGGATAGACTGGCGCCGCCTGTCACACCCACGACGCGGAGGTCCCCGATGCGGCCCAGCAGCACCACTCCATGCCGTCCCTCCCGGCGCCAATTCATCTCGGCCGCGCTCGCGACGCTCGGCGCCTCGGCCGTGGCGCCGCCCCTCGCAACAGCCGCGCCGCAGTCGTTCCCCGACAAGGCCTTCCGGCTCCGGCCGGGCGGACACCTGAGCGGCTTCGATCCGTGGATCGAGATCATCGCCGACACGTTCCGCCACAACGTGCGCGAGGTCGCGCGGCTCGCCGGCGGCAGGCCCATCCTCGCGGTGATCAAGAACAACGCGTACGGCCTGGGCGATCAGATCGTCGGACCGCTCGTCGCGTCGTGTCCCGAAGTCGCCGGCCTCGCGTGCACGCGCGTCGCCGAAGCCGTCGCCATGCGCGAGGCCGGCGTGCGCAAGCCGATCCTCAATATGGCCGAGGTGTCCGAGGAAGAGATGGCCGAGCTGGCGCGCCGCCACGTCGCATCGTCCGTGTGGTTGGACGATGCGCCCGCGCGAGTCGATCGCGTCGCGAAGCGGATCAGGCGGCCGGTGCCCGTGCACCTCTATCTCGACGCGGGCATGGGACGGGAAGGCATGCCCGATCATCGCGCGAAGCCATGGGTGGAGGCGCTCTGCACGCGCAAGTCGGCACGCGTCGAGGGCACCTACATGATGTTCACGCACGACCTCGATTTCGATCGCGAGCAGCTCGCGCGGTTCGTGCGGTTCACCGGCGAGGCGAAGAGCGCCGGGCTGAAGCTCGGGACGCTGCACGCCGCGCCGTCGTTCGAAGTGCTTTACCTGCCCGAGGCGCACCTCGACATGGTGCGGCCCGGCAACCTGCTCTTCGGCAATTTCGCCCGGCGCGAGGACCTGCGCCAGACGCCCGACCTGCGGCCCGTCTTCCGCCTCCGCGCCCGCATCGTCCGCCTGGAGCAGTTGCGGCCGGGCGACAGCGCCAGCTTCAACCGGCGGTACGTCGCGAGCAAGCCGACGTGGATCGCGCTCCTGCCCGTCGGCCACACGGACGGATACCCCGCGACGGCCGCGACGACCTGTCACGTCCTCATCCGCGGGCGGCTGTATCCGGTCGTGAGCGTGGTCAGCTCGACGCACACGATCGTGGAGATTGGCGACGAGAAGACAGCGGAGGTCGGCGACGTCGCGACGCTCATCGGCCCGGACGATCCGGCGATCACGCCGCACGCGGTGGCCGAGAAGGCGGGGATGGCGTTCTATCCGCTGATCACGAAGATGAACGCGCTCTTGCCGAAGCGCGTGGTGTGACTGTGTCAGAGGAGCAGAGCACCGGTACCGCGGGCCGCGGGTGACGCCCGGGGCCCTGGGATTCCGTCTCGACGTTTGACAACGGACCTTCTGTCGCCCACGAGAGGCCGCTCATACGGCCTATCGTCCACGAGCTTGGCGGCGACGCGATAGGAGGCGATCGGCTGCCGCGCCTGCCCACCATTGAAAATGTATTGACGTTTTCAACACTCGCTGCTATCCTTCCAGTTGAAGGTAGTTGGTATGGAGCGAGACC
>CAYHSN010000661.1:0-2001 GCA_964359235.1 uncultured Vicinamibacterales bacterium
TCGCCGTGACCCAGTCGACGCCCTTGATGACGCCAGACGTCGTGCCGCTGCCGCCGCATCCCAGCACCTTCACGCCTGTGAGCCGCACACCGGGCGCGACGCCGACGACGTCGATCGTGTTGTCCCTGGCGCCGACGGTGCCGGCCACGTGCGTGCCGTGGCCGTGGCAGTCGCGGTTCTGACCGCCGGCGAAGTTGACGTGCCGGACCACGTTGAGGTCGGCGTGCCCGGTGTCGATGCCCGTGTCGATGATGTAGGCGTTGACGCCCGTCACCGCGCCCTGGCCGTCGCCGGCCGTCGTCGAGCTGAGGTCCGCGTCGATGCGGTTGATGCCCCACGGCAGGGTCTGGGCCACGATGTTCATCGTCCCATCGGCCTCGACGTAGGCGACCATTGGGTTGCTCTCGAGATCCGCGATCTGACGGGCGGTCATCCGCGCGGCGAAGCCGCGGACCGCTGCGCTGTACACGTGTTCGGCCCTGAAGCCGCTCGCCCGTTCGAGCGCCTGCACGGCGCCGGCCACGCCGTGGTCGAGATAGCCCCAGGCCTGCGGGTTGGCGGCCGCGCGGTCATCGGCGCGGTACGCGGCTCGGAAGTTGTGTAACGGCGCGTCGTCGCTGAACACGACGATGACCGGGAAAACCCCCTGCGGCCCCTGGGCTGCGCCGGCCACGACCGCCGCGGCCACCAGGACGGCCAGCGTGAGCCCAAACAAGACACGTTTCGTCATCCTTGTTCCTCCATCCATCCTTCCGGCCGATTTGAACGACAGGCCTGCCGCAGGGCGATCACCGCCGAGCTGGGCCTCGTCTCCCGCGGGATCCGATTCGGGTGCCGATTGATGTCCTTATGGATATACGATCGACGGACCGCCAGGTCAAGCGGAAACCATGACCAGCGGAAATCATGACCCCAGCCGACTACGCGCGCGCCCGCCGTCTGCTCATGCGTCGCGACCCGGTGATGCGCACGCTCATCAAGCGGATCGGCTCGTGCGGCCTCGCGACAAGCCAGCACGCCGATCCCTTCGAATCGCTCGTGCAGGCCATCGTCTGGCAGCAGCTCTCGTGGAAGGCGGCGCTCACGATCTACCGGAGGTTTCAGGCGATCTTCGATGGCGGCCGGTGTCCGGCGCCGCGCGAACTGGTGGACGCGCCGCAGGACGCGATGCGCGCCGCCGGCCTGAGCCGCCCGAAGATCCGCTATCTGAAGGATCTCGCCGCGAAGGTCGAGAACGGATCGCTCACGCTCGCCGCGCTCGAGACGATGAACGACGAGCAGGTGATCGAGGTGCTGACGAAGGTGAAAGGGATCGGCCGCTGGTCGGCGGAGATGTTCCTCATCTTCAAGCTGCACCGGCCCGACGTGCTGCCGGTCGACGACCTCGCGATTCAGAAGGCGTTCCAGCGTGCGTATGGGATGAGGAAGCTCCCGTCGGCGACGCGCATGCTGCAGATCGCGGAGCAGTGGCGGCCGTACCGATCCGTGGCGAGTTGGTATCTGTGGGAGAGCCTGGACAAGAAACCACTCTGAGAATCTGGTGATCGAGTGATCTGGTGATCGGGTGATCTCTTGAGTGAATTGGCGGTTTGGCGATCGGGTGAAGTCATCGGGCTATTGGCTCGGCGGTCCTGACAACAGGAACTCCCTCCAGCTCACCGCCGCGACTCCCAACCGCGTCGCAAGCGGTTCGTCACCCGGTGCCGTGATGACGAGCGGCTTGTGACGTGGGAATCGGCGGCAGAACTCGAGCAGGCCGCGGAGCTGAGACGGCTCGAACGCAACCGTCTTCACTTCGAGCGCCCAGGCGCCCCAGCTTCCTGAAACCACCGCGTCCACCTCGACTGGTTCCTCCCGCCAGTAGGTCACCTGCTGCCCGGCGTTCACAGTCGCGGCGAGGCACGCGTTCTCCACCCAGGCGCCGAACCGCGCCGGATCGCGCTCTTGATCGGGCGGACCGTCCGGATGCATGGCCGACAGGATCGCGTTGTTGAGCGTCAC
>CAYHSN010000662.1:0-2000 GCA_964359235.1 uncultured Vicinamibacterales bacterium
GCGCGGCTTCGCGAGCTTCGCGCCGCTCGGGGCCGCGGTCCACTCGGCGCCTAGCGCGAGCGACTCGGCCCACTGCGCGAGCGTCGCCGCCGGCACGCCGGAGATGACGTAGCGGCCGCGCGCGTCGAGCTGCACCGTGCCGCCCGCGCGCCACGCCTGGTTGACGGCGCGGAAGGCGTTGTTCTGCGCCGCGTCGACCGCGAGGGCGGTTCCGGTTCCGGCTGGTTTCGCCGCGGCCGGGACGATGCCCGTCGCCACCGCGTCGGTGTCGAAGCCGATGCCGGGCACGCTATCGAACGGTGAGCGGTCGGCGTCGCCGGCCTTCCAGTCGGCCGCCTGACCCTGCACCGGCCTCATCGCGGCGCGCGCGTCTTCACCGAGCGGCGCGGACGACGCGATCACCCGCACGTCCATCTGGTAGGGCAGCGTCCAGCCGGCCGCGTCGTACGGCTGTTCGGGCGGACCCTCCGGGTACTCGCGCAGATCGGGGTAGCGCTGGGGCTCGAGCACCTGACGCACGAGCTCCGCGTCTTCCTGATCCATCGGCACGACCCACGTGCCGGCCGGGTGCGTGAAGCCGTCAACGGTGACGGTCTTCGTGAGTTGATGCACGCGGATCCCGTTGAACGCCAGGCGCCGCAGAAGCTCGACCGGCGCGACCGGATCGCGCTGGTCCTGCGGGACGAAGTACGCGTAGGGCGGCGTGGCGGCGTACTTGCGGATGGTGTCGCGGCCGGCCTGGTACCGGTTGTAGAGGAGTTCCTCCTTGTAGCGCGCCGCGTAGTCGAGGACGGCGGTCGACGCCGTCAGCATGTAGTCGACCGCGTCGCGCAGGCGCCACCACCCGCCTTTCCACGGGCTCGGATAGAGCGACTCGGACCTGAGCTCGGTCTTGTCGCGCGGGAAGTCGGCGATCGTGTAGAAGTGCGGTGTCGCGTAGCGGTAGAGCGCGGTCTCGGTCCAGAACGAGGCGATGTTCCGGAGCATCGGCATGTAGTCGATGTAGCCGGGATACCACGCGTCGAACCCCGACCCCATGTGCATCGCGCCGACCTGGCCGCGCTCCTCCAGCGCCTGCGCGATCAGCATGCCGATCACATTCACCGTGCGCGACAGGAGCGGGTTCACCTCGCTCGCAATGGGCTCGGCGAACGGCGGCAGCCAGATCCGCGTCGGAAACGGCGAGGATTGGTGCTGCACGTAGATGATCTGCGGCTCCCACTGCCGCCACGTGCGCGTCAGCACCCGCGACTCGATCATATTCAGCATGTAGGCGTCGCGATTGTTGTCGTGCCCGACGTACTTCTGGTACAGCCACGGCAGCGGCGCGACCTCGTACGGCGTGCCGACGTTCGACCGGTACCAGTCGACCACGATGTGCTGGCCGTCGGGGTTGACCGAAGGCCAGAGCATGAGGACGACGTGATCGAAGATGTTCTTGATGCGCGGATCGTTCGCGTTCGCCAGGAGGTCGTAGGCGAGCTGGATGGTGTGCTGCGCGTGCGCGACCTCGCTCGCGTGCAGCCCGCCGTCGATGTGCACGAAGGCTTTCCCCTCGCGCGCCAGACGCCGCGCCTCCTGATCGGTCAGGCCCTCCGGGTGCGCGAGCCGCTGCGCGATCTGCCGGTACTTCTCGACGTTCGCCAGGTTCTCCGGGCTCGACACGAGCGCAAAGAACCACGGCCGGCCTTCCGACGTTCTGCCGGCCTCGACGAGCTGCAGGCGATCGCTGGCCTGGTCGAGCGCGCGGAAGTAGGCGAGCGACTCCTCATAGGTCGCCAGCTTGAAGTCGGCGCCGACACGGAAGCCGAGTGAAGACTCGGGAGTCGGCAGCGAGGCCTGCGCCCCGACGGACACGGTCCAGAGGGCGAGCGCCGCCAGGGCGCCCAGGACGACGGTTCGCAGTGGGGTCATGGGGCGAACTCTACTCGTGAGGCGGCTTCAAGGCAATATCTGGATGCTTGCCGTTCGGGTGCATCACTTGCCGTTCGGCTGGATCA
>CAYHSN010000663.1:0-2000 GCA_964359235.1 uncultured Vicinamibacterales bacterium
CGCGAATCTTCGAGCCGCACGCGAAAGGCCGGAGGCCGGAGACCGGAGACTGGAGACCGGAGGCCGGAGGCTGGAGACCGGAGGCTGGAGACCGGAGGCCGGAGGAGGGCCCGAGCTCTGCCTTCGCGCCTGCGCGCAGCTCCTACGCCGCCATCAGTTGTTTGATCGTTGCGTTCCTCGCGGCCGAGATCGCGGCGGTGAGTTGGTTGCCACGCGCGGTGAGGATGTAGCGGTGTGACTTCGGCACCTTGCGGATGAGGCCGTGAGCGCGGAGCAGGCGAAGCTGACGACCCACGCGCGCGGCGATGCGGCGGACCTCCCTGGGCGCGGCGGTGGCGGAGCCGGGGTGCAGGAGCAGGCGGATGTTGCGGTTGCGGAAGCCGGCGGTGGCGAACTCGCCGCGGGCGACGGAGGCGAGCAGCGCGACGTCCGCTGGATCGCCGGTGCGGATGGCCCGGACGCGCTTCCCGCGGTAGGTCGTCGGCCTGGCGACGGTGTCGAGGAGCGCGGCCAGCGGCGTCGAGTCGTCCACGACGGCGAGCGCGTCGAGGTAGCGATCGTTGGCCGCCTGCGAGACCTCGGCGCGGCGGTGGAGGTCGGCGACGCCCTTGCGCAGCGGCAGCCACTCCAGCTTCGCGTGGGCCTCGTCGCGGCGAGGGCGGAGCACCTTGAAGTCCTTGACGTTGGCGAGGGTCGTCTCGACGCGCAGCACGCTGCCGCCCTTGTCGTACATCTTCACGGAGTTGCCGTTGACCCAGTGTTTCACGCGTACGCCCTCGGCGCGGTCCTTGAAGCTGGTCACGATCTCGCCGGTGAAGTTCCCGTGCGCCTTCTTGCCGAGGAAGTGCTGGACGGCGTGCCGGACGAAGGCCGGGTACAGCGCGGCGAGGGACGCCGGGTCGCGGAACATCACGTCGGTGGCCCACTCGGTCTGGTAGGCGGACCAGTAGTAGTCCATCGGGGCGGCCGCGAAGATCTCCGCGTGGAGGGGGTTGAGGCGCCGAGCGATCTCGGTGAGCGCGGTCGGCCACGCCGTGGCGAGCTGGTCGGCGAGCAGGGCGGAGGCGCGCGCGACGTCTCCGACCGCGGGGAAGCAGTTGTCGTGGCGAACGAAGTCAATGCCTGCCTCGGTGAGCTGCCGTGCGAGCCACTCCCGCCCGTTGAGGCATACCTGTACGTTGAACGGGAACCACGTCTGGATGCGCGCGTTCATGAACCCGAACGTCGGGTGGCGGCGGTACTGGTAGACGTGCAGGCACTTCCGGTTCACGAGCCGCAGCCCGCGTTCGTGCTCGGACTGCGACCGGTGGTACTCGAACGCGCGGCACGGCTCGACGACGTAGAGCGCGCAAACGATGCCCTCGGCGACGGGGTGGTCACGGAGCAGGGCGGTCGCGATCTCCTCCTTGCTCCCCCGGCTCGACGGGAGGTACTGCACGGGCCGCCCCCCGGCGCGCGCGGCGCCGAGCGCGACGGCCTTGACCCGCTCGCTCGTCTTCTCGGCGTACCGCCCGAAGTCCAAGAGCCGGATGTCCGAGCGGCCGAGGAAGTCGTGCATCCCCCGTGGTCGCATGAGCGACAGCAGGTGGCCGCGGAAGACCAGCCGGTCGAAACCGGACAGCACGCCGCTGACGAGAGACTCGAACCGGGCTACGAAGCGCTTCATGACGTCGTCCTTGGAGAGGGTTGGCCTTGCAACCTCCCTCGTAGCCGAGGGCGACGCCACCCTCTCCCCGCCGAAGGCCCGCATGCGCGACCACAGGAAACTACGAGCCTTCGAACTGGCCGATCGCCTGGCGCTGGCCGTCTACCAGCATACCCGGGGCTTCCCGCGCGAGGAGCAGTTCGGACTGACCGCCCAGCTCCGCAAGGCGGCCGTCTCCGGGCCGTCGAACATCGTCGAAGGGTGCGCCCGCAGCTCCGAGGCCGACTACCTCCGCTTCCTCGACATCGCCTACGCTTCGACCCGCGAGGTCGAGTACCAGCTCTCACTCGCCGTC
>CAYHSN010000664.1:0-1997 GCA_964359235.1 uncultured Vicinamibacterales bacterium
GCGACGAACCTCAAAGGGGATGAGTCAATCATAGTGCAACGTGCAAGGTGCGACGTGCGACGTGCGACGTGCGACGTGCAAAGTGCTGGGTGCTCTGCGCGGTGATTGGTCGAACAGACCGACGCAGGCACCCGTCTAAGCGGGCAAGGCCGTAAGCCCAGAGCTGGAAGCTGGAAGCTGGAAGCCGGAAGCTGGAAGCCCGAACTCATGTCGACTCTTCTGCAAGACATCAGATACGGCGGCCGGATGCTCGCGAAGAACCCGGGCGTGACGGCGGCGGCCGTCTTGTCGCTCGCGCTCGGCATCGGCGCCAACACGACGATCTTCAGTTGGATCAAGAGCACGCTCCTGATGCCCCTGCCCGGCGTGCGGAATCAGACGGAGATCGTCGAGGTCATCGACCACAGCCCGGCGGGCACCCCCAACAGCATTTCGTACCCGGATTACCGCGACATCCGCGCGCGCGGCGACGTCTTCGACGGTGTGCTCGCGCACAGCACCCGGTGGGCGAGCCTGAGCGCCGGCGAGGCGGGACGTGAGGCCGAACGCGTGCTGGCGCTCCTCGTGAGCGGCAACTACTTCGACGTCCTCGGCGTGAAGCCAATCCTCGGGCGGACGTTCCTGCCCGAAGAGGACCAGGCCCTGGGTCGCAATCCGGTCGCCGTCATCTCGTACGGCCTCTGGCAGCGGCGCTTCGCCGGCGATCCGTCGATCGTCGGGCGGACGGTGAAGCTCAACGGCCATCCGTTCACGGTCATCGGCGTCACGCCGGAACCGTTCATGGGCACGCAGGTGATGCTGTCGGTGGCGCTCTTCGTGCCGATCATGATGGAGCAGCAGATCGTGCCGGGCGACAGCCGGCAGGAGCTCCGCGGCAACCACTGGCTGCAGGTGATGGCGCGACCGGCGCGCGGCCTGGCGCGGGCGCAGGTGAACGCCGGGCTGAAGACGCTGTCGACCCAGCTCGCGCGCGAGTACCCGAACACGAACGAAGGCCGCCTGCTCGAAGCTGTGCCGCTCTATCGCTCCCCGTTCGGCCCGCAGCCGATTCTCGGGCCGGTGCTCCTGATCCTGATGGCGGTCGTCGCGCTCGTGCTGCTCATCGCGTGCGCCAACGTGGCCAACCTGCTGCTCGCGCGCGCGCTCGCGCGCCGGCGCGAGATCGCCATCCGGCTGTCGCTCGGTGCGAGTCGACGGCGCCTGCTGCGCCAGCTCCTCACCGAGAGCGTGCTGCTTGCGCTCGTCGGCGGTGCCGCGGGACTCGTCGCCGGCGTCTGGAGCGTGCCGTTCCTGATGTCGTTCGCGCCGCCGACCGATATGCCGATCCGGCTCGCTGCTGACACAGACACAACGCTCTTCGCCTTCACGCTGGCCGTGTCGCTCGCCACGGGCGTGCTGTTCGGTCTCGCCCCGGCGCTCCAGGCCGCCAGTCCGAACCTCGTCGCGTCGATCAAAGACGACGGGGCGTCGGTCGCGAGCGGGCACGCGCGATCGCGGCTGCGTGACGCGCTCGTGGCGGCGCAGGTCGCGCTCTCGCTCGTGCTGCTCGTCGGCGCCGGCTTGTTCATGCGCAGCCTCGCGCGGGCCCAGGTCGCGGATCCCGGCTTCGAGACATCGGACATCCTGCTCGCGTCCATCGACTTGTTCCCGAACGGCTACACCGAGGCGACCGGCCGGCAGTTCCAGGAGCATCTCGTGGAGCGCCTGGCGGCGCTGCCGCGCGTGCGGTCGGTCGCGCTCTCGCGCCGCGTGCCGCTCGCCTTCGGCGGGTTCAGCTCGTCGGGCGTGAGCGTCGACGGCTACACGCCGGCGCCGAACGAAGAGATGTCGGTCACCTTCAACAGCGGCGGCCCGCGCTACTTCGAGACGATGGGGATTCCGATCGTCGCGGGGCGGGAGTTCCTCCCGACCGACCGCCCGGAGGATCGCCCGGTCATCGTCATCAACGAGACGATGGCGACACGGTACTGGCGCGGGCAGGATCCCGTCGGGAAGCT
>CAYHSN010000665.1:0-1989 GCA_964359235.1 uncultured Vicinamibacterales bacterium
CTGCCGCACCCGCTCATGCCCGGCGCCTCGCCGCTCGTCGATGATCTCGACACGGTGAAGCGCCTGGAAGACGCGGGGGCTGCGGCGATCGTCATGCATTCGCTGTTCGAGGAGCAGATCACGCGCGAACAGCTCGGGATGGTGCACCACGTGCTCGTGCACGAGGAGTCGTTCGCCGAAGCGCTGTCTTACTTCCCCCGGCCGGATGACTTCGCGTTCGGTCCCGATCGCTACCTCGAGCAGATCCGCCGCATCAAGGCGATGGTGAGCGTGCCGGTCGTCGCGTCGCTCAACGGCACGACGCCGCAGGGGTGGCTGAGCTACGCCAAGCAGATTCAGGAGGCGGGCGCGGACGCGCTGGAGCTGAACTTCTACCACGTCGCGACCGACGCGCGCGACACCGGCGCCGACGTGGAGCGCCGGCTGATCGAGGTGGTGCGCCTCGTGAAGGAACGCGTGACGATTCCGGTGGCGGTCAAGCTGTCGCCGTTCTTCTCGTCGCTCCCGCACCTGGCCCAGCAACTCGACGCGCTCGGCGCCAACGCGCTCGTCCTGTTCAACCGCTTCTACCAGCCCGACATCGATCCCGAGGCGCTCGAGACGGTGCCGCGGCTGCATCTGTCGACGTCGAACGAGCTGCTGCTCCGCGTGCGGTGGCTGGCGATTCTCTCGGGCCGCGTACGCGCGTCGCTCGGCGCGACGGGCGGCGTGCACACGGGCCTGGACGCGCTCAAGGCCGTCATGGCCGGCGCGCACGCCGTGCAAATGGTGGCGGCGCTCCTCAATCATGGACCCCAGCATCTCGCCGTGGTGCGAAACGAGCTCCGCCAGTGGCTCGAAGACCACGAGTACGAATCGCTCCGCCAGGCGCAGGGCAGCATGAGCCTGCTGCGGAGCCCCGACCCCGAGGCCTTCGAGCGCGGCAACTACATGCGGGTGCTGCAGAGCTGGCGCCCGAGCCGGGTGGAAAGGTAGCCCGGCGAAGGCACGAGGAACGAGGAGGGCGCGGAGCGGCGCAGGGCGAGGGGGGCCCCGCGAGCGACGCGCTGGCGGGGTGCAGGGGACCCCGCCAAGGTGAGGAACGAGGAACGAGTAGAATCGGAGGACCGTGACACACCGATCGTTGTCCGTCTGTGCCCTGCTCGCCACGCTCGCCGCCGGCGCGGTCGCCATTCGCGCCGATTTCCAGAGCGCGATGAACGCCGCGATGGGGCCGTACTACGCCGCGCTCATCGCGAGCGAGCGCGGCGACGCCGAGTCGACGCAGCGCAACCTCGTCATGCTCTCCGCCCGGTGGGACCGGGTGGCGCGCGAGGAGCCGCCCGCCGCGCTCAAGGCCGACCCGGCGTGGCGCGCGGCCGTGGATCGCGGCGCGGCGATCATCACGCGCTGCCAGGAACTCGTCCGGGCGCGCAACCTGACCACGCTCCACTACGAGCTCGAGGGCCTCCGGCTGGTGCTGCGCCAGGTGCGCGGCAAGCACAGCCTGCTGGTGCTCGACGACTGGCTCACCGACTACCACCAGTCGATGGAACGGGTGTACGTGCGCGCCTCGATGCACAACGAGATCGTGCTGGCCGATGCCGACTACGCCGAGATGACGAAGGACCTGAGCCGGGCGAAGTCGCTCTGGGCGATTGTCGAGCGCGAGGCGCGCGCGATCGCCTCCACACCCGGCTGGCCGGAGGGTGCGCGCCGCCTCGCCGCGGCGCAGGCCGATCTCGACACGCTGCTCGCCCGGAGGGACCCGGCGGCCATCGCGCGCGGAGCGGGCCAGCTCAAAGAGGCGTATCACGAGCTGCTCGTCGCACTCTCGCGCGCGAGCCGCGACTGAAGGACGGAACACTCCGGCGCTTGGCGGGGTGCACCCCTCGACCGCGCTCGGGGTGCCCTGAGCATAGTCGACGGGCAGGCGCCTTCGCCAAGGCTCCGGCGACCCTGGACGAAGCTCGAAGAGCGGAGTCCGGGCGCCTTCGCCAAGGCTCCGGC
>CAYHSN010000666.1:0-1987 GCA_964359235.1 uncultured Vicinamibacterales bacterium
ACGAGATTCCCTCCTCGCCTCGTATGATCCACGTCAGTCCGGTGGCGGGTGAAGCTGAAGCGACTGATAATCAAGGGGTTGGGCGGGGCCTTCTCAGTAGCGCCAGCTCCTGACATCCGCCCCCTTCGGCGCGCTCTTGAGGATGCGCTCGACGATCTTCGGGGCGAACATCTGGTGGTAGCGCAGGCGCGAGTACGCGTTGGCGCGCGTGTGATCGCCGTTCCAGCAGTGCTCGGCGCGATCGCCGTAGTCCACTTCGCCCTCGTAGGGCGGGTTGGTCGTGCGCTTGAGAAACTCCTCCACCAGATACACGGCGTTGTTCAGGTAGTAATTGTCCATGTCGCCGACATAGATGTGGAGCTTGCCGCGCAGTTTCTCACCGAGCCCCTTCTCCCAGTCGCGCCGGAGGATGTACGACAGGTCGTAGTGCTCCTTCCAGTACTCGGCGACCGACGAGTCGATCACGCCCGTGCGCTTGTCCCAGATCCGCTTCGGGTAGCCGTCGGGCCCGACCGGTGAGAACACCGCCTCCCAGATGTCCCACTGCTGGCCGGACCGGCTCTTGTCGCCGAGCACCAGCTCGCGGCGGTTCACCTCCTCGAGCGTCGCGCTCACGTGGCCGAGGTCGTTGCGCATGCCGGGCCGCGGCGTTCGCTTCCAGCGGCTGTCGAGGTCGTACGCGTTCTTGTCCTCGTAGAGGTTGACGACCGTGTACGCGCGGAAGTCGATTGGATCCGGGCACGCGATCCACGCGCCGTTGTACTGGTCGGGATAGAAGACCTGCGCGCCCATCGCTTCCCAGCCGCCCGTCGATCCACCGTACATGAACCGCGCCCAGCCCTGGCCGATGCCGCGGAACTGCTGCTCGATGTACGGAATCAGCTCGTAGGTGATCGCGTCGCCGTACGGCCCGAGGTTCTCCGAGTTGACCGCGTACGAGTCGTCGTAGTACTGGTTCGCGTGCTGGATCTCGATGATGAGGACGCGCGGGAAACTCGGGCCGGTCCAGTCCTTGTAGAACTGATACGCGTACTCCTGCTGGATTCTGTTGTAGCAGTCGAGATGGAACCGCTCGCTGTACTCGCACTTCAGATCCGGATCGGGCGGCTCGGTGCGGAAGCCGTCGAACGTGTACGGGAAGTGGCCGTGGTTGATGACGAGCGGATAGCGCGCGTTCGGGTGCGTCTCGAACCCCTCTGGCAGCAGCACGTGCGCGCCGAGGTACGTCGGCCGGCCCCAGAACTCCGTCAGACGCTGGCTCTGAATCCTGACGTGCTTGATGTACGTCGTCTCGGGCGGATCGGGAATCGGCGGGATCGCCTTGTCGAGCGCCAGCCTGAACACGTCGCCCTTGCCGGGGTCGAACGCGATCTTCTGCGGCGTCGAGTACAAGTTGCCGGGGGCGCGATTCCACTGCTGGCCTTCGCCGCGCTCCATCGGCAGCTTCACCGTGTGGCCGTCCTGGCGCGTGAAGGTCTCGTAGGTGTGCAGGAGCGCCTGCGCCGTGTACGTGCCGGCCGGGATCGTCGTGATGTCGTCGACGGGGTAGCCCAGCACGCCGGCGCCAATCGTCGCGTCCTCGCCGGGCTTCCAGCCTTCGACATCGACGCCGAAGACGAGCTGCGTGTTGGGGCCGTCGACGATCTGGAACCGTGGCTCGGCGCGCTCGTCGGAGGAGAGCATCAAGAGCAGCCGGCCATCGAGCGGCGGCTGGCTCAGCCCGGCCGCGAAGCTGAGCGCGAAGCGCGGCTGAGTGGGCGCCTGGCGGCATGCGGCGGCCAGCGTGAGGGCGAGGACTGCGGCGACGAAGCCATGAAGGAAGAAGCGGCGCGCCATGATCGAGACCTCCTCGGGGCGAAAGCGGCCTGCGGCGCGGCGAGTGTACTACGAGAGTTGCGATCCTGGGACAATCGCCGTTCGGCAGACTGACGCTCGCCGTTCGGCAGACTGACGTTCGCCGTTCGGCAGACTGCGCTCGCCGTTCGGC
>CAYHSN010000667.1:0-1984 GCA_964359235.1 uncultured Vicinamibacterales bacterium
GCCAGCTCTGAGAGCTTGTGAAGGAATCGGTGTAGGGGCCGCCTTCAGGCGGCCCCCTGGAGTTTCTACATATCGCTCAGGCGGCGGCGCTGCTGGTGAGCGCGCGGTCCGTGAGCGTGAGATCGAATTCTCGCAGAAGCTCGGGATGTTCGACCATCTCTTTCCGCAACAGCGTGATGAGATCGAGGCACGACGGTCGGTGTGCGCGTCGGCGCCACTTCGGCAGCGGAGCGTAGGCGGTGCCGCGGTCGGCGCCGAAGGTCAGCAACGAGGCCAGCAGCAGCGCGCTGTAGGCCGCCACCGAGAGCACGGGTTGCTTGGGGACCGCGATCGGATTCCACAACTGGGCTTGGCCGACGCCCAACGTGTCCTTCTCGTCTCGATGGTTGACTTCGATCTGCCAGCGGTCGAAGTAGATTTGCAGGAGGGCACGGGCGCCGCTTCGCAGGTCGGTCGTCAGGAGATAGGCGGGTTGCCGATAGTACAGCTTGGCGCTCTTGCGCTTGCGGTACGGGGTGGGGGCCACCACCAAGAGCCGCAACGGACGACGTCGAGCGCCCCGCTGCCAATAGACGTCGGTCACCTCTTTATACCGGATCTTCCGACGCTTCCCGCCATAACACACCTTGGTCACGCGCCAGGCCGGCGCGTCAGCCTGCCGCACCTGCTCGGGCGTGAACTTCACCGGATCGTAGAACCGACGGGAACCGTCGGCGGCCCGGTGGCACAGCACGGCGTCCTTGCGCGTCCGGACGATCAGCTCCGTGCGCTCCACCGACGCCCGCAAGCACGTGCGGTTGCAGAAGCTGCCATCACCCGCCAGGACCAACGTCTTGGCGAACCCACCCGCCGCATCCAAGGCCCGGCGCAACGCGTGGGCCATCTGCACGAAGCGCTGCGACAGATTGTGGGTTTTGACGGCCTGCTTGTACTCAGCCCACATCTCCGCGTCGGCCTTGCGCAACGGCTTCTTCACACACGACACTTCTTCAAAGCGGACCGGCAGGGCCCGCGTATAGAGCGGTGCTCGCTGGTGCAACGGCACCAACACCGACGCTTGAAGGAAGCGGATCGCCCGCACCAGGTTCACATGAAAGGGGGGCGACAGCGGGTCGCGGTGATACGCGGCCTGCTGGATACAGTGGCCCGTCTTCCGCAGGCGCGTGTCATCGACCCCCACGCCGACCAGACGGCCGCGACAGAAGGGCAGGGCCCGCTCCCAGATCGGCTGAAACAGCGCCTGCGGATCCCAGTGACACCGCGAGTGGAGAAAATACTCCGCGCTCCAACTGCGATCCTGCCCCCCGTTGGTCCAGATGATGCGCGACAGACAGCGCCGGCCGAGACAGACCAACGACCCGAGCGCTTGGCGAACGCCCCGTCGCCACGTCCGGTGCTGGGGAAAGACCTGGCGCCACGGGCCCACGATCTCGAGAAAGGTCGCCAGCAGCGTCGTCGTCATCGCGCCTCCGGGCGCAGGCCGAAGGTGTTCTTTGCGGTCCGCACGAACCGGTCGCCGCGCCCGACCTTTTTGCTCAGTGACGAGACGAGGCTTTCGCGATCCACCGCCACACCGAAGCTCGTCTGGACCCGGGTCAGGATCTCGGACACGTGCAGCGGGCCGCGGGCCTTCTTGAGTACGTCATACGCCATGTCCACCTGTGACCGACCTTTGTGGCGGCGCGGGGTGGCCCCGGCGGGCGCCCCGCGGCGGAGGCGCCGCACGGCGCGGAGTTGGGCGTCCAGCGACGCTTCAAATGTGCTCAGAATCACGTCTTTGAGATCGTCGTTGGGCATCAAGGGCTCCTGTGCCAAGGACTCGCACAGGATGCCACAACCACGTCGGTCTGTCAACTATATATTTGACCTACCGACCTAAATGTAGAAACTCCAGGGGCCGAGCTTGCTCGGCCCGTGTGAGAACGAGTAGGGCCGAGCTTGCCTGCCCTGAGCGGCGTCGAAGGGCTCGGCCCGTGTGAGGAGG
>CAYHSN010000668.1:0-1981 GCA_964359235.1 uncultured Vicinamibacterales bacterium
TCGGCCGAGATCAGCACCGACCCCGGATCGGCCACGAACGCGCGGCGGATCTCGCGCCCGAGCTCGGTGCGAATCGGGATGTTCTGCAGGTTCGGGTCGCTGCTGCTCAGCCGGCCCGTCGCGGCGACGGCCTGGTTGAACGACGTGTGGACGCGCCCCGTCTCGGGGTTCACGAGCTGCGGCAGCGCGTCGATGTAGGTGCCCTTGAGCTTCTGCAGCGCGCGCCACTCCAGGATCTCGCGCGGCAACTCGTGCACGAGCGCCAGCTCCTCGAGGACCTCGACCGCCGTTGACGCCGCCCGCGTCTTGCCCGTCCGCTTGAGGGCCGGGAGCTGCAGCTTGTCGAAGAGCACGTCCGAGAGCTGCTTCGGCGAATTGATGTTGAACTCGAGCCCCGCGACCTCGAAGATGCGGCGGCTGCGCGCGGCGAGCTCCTGCTCGATGTGCTGTGATTGCGCGGCGAGCGCCGCGGCGTCGATCCGCACGCCGGCGCGCTCGAGCGCGACGAGCACGGGCACGAGCGGAAGCTCCAGGTCGTCGTACACGCCGCTGAGCCCTGCGGCCACGAGCTGCCCGCGCAGCCGGTCGGCGAGCTGCAGCGGCAGGTCCGCGCGCTCGGCGGCGTAGTCGAGCGTGGCGTCGATCGGCACCTGGTCGAGCGCGAGCGCTTTGGCGCCTCGACCGCACAGCTCCTCTTCGGTCACCGTCTTGTAGCCGAGCTGCTCGAGCGCGAGAACGTCCAGGTTCTGGCTCGCGCGCGTGGCGTCGATCACGTAGCTCGCGAGCATCGTGTCCGTGTCGAGCCCGCCGAGTGTCACGCCGTGCCGCGCGAGCACGACCGCGTCGGCCTTGAGATCGTGGCCGACCTTGCGGATGGCGGCGTTCTCGAGCACGGGCGTGAGCGCGGGGAGCGCCGCCTTCAGGTCGAGCTGGAACATGCCGTCGAGGCCGGAATGGCCGAGCGGCAGATACCGCGCGTGGCGCGCGGCCGTCGAGAACGCCAGGCCGACGATCCTGGCGCGCATCGCGTCCGGCCCGCCGGTCACGACGTGCAGGCCGATACGAGGCGCGGCGTGCAGCTCGGCGACGAGCGCATTCAGCTCGGAGTCCGTGCGGACGACCTGATAGTCCTTGCCGACGGTCTCCGCGGTCGGCGCAAACTCCATCACGAGCGAGCGGAACCCGAGCGCGCTGAACAGATCGAACGCGCGCTCGCGCGCCGCGCCACGATACCGCAGCGCCTCGGCTTCGAACGGCACCGGCACGTCCGTCCGAATGCGCGCCAGCTCGCGGCTTCGCCTGGCCGACTCGGCGTTGGCGAGAAGCGCCTCGCGGTACCGCTTCTGCGGCACCTCGGCGGCTTGCTCGAGCAGCCGGTCGAGCGATCCGTACGCCGCGATGAGCTCGCGGGCGCCCTTGTCGCCGATGCCGGGCACGCCCTTGATATTGTCGACCGCGTCGCCCATGAGCGCGAGCACGTCGACGACCTGCGCCGGCGCAACGCCGAACTTTTCGGCAACGCCGGCTTCCTCGTACCACGTGCCCTCGTCGCGCGGGTTGTAGACCTTGATGGCGCCGCCGACCAGCTGGAAGAAATCCTTGTCGCCCGTGACGATCGCGACCTCGAGTCCGGCCGCCGCCGCCCGCACCGCCAGCGTGCCGATCACATCGTCGGCCTCGAACCCTTCGAAGGTGAGAATGGGCACGCCGAGCGCCTCGCAGGCCTGATGCACCCACGGGATCTGCTCAACCAGGTCCGGCGGCATCGGCGCGCGGTTCGCCTTGTAGTCGGCCGCCAGCTCCGTGCGGACCGTCGCTTTGCCGATGTCGAACGACGCGGCGATGAACTCGGGCTGATGATCGGCGATGAGCTTGCGCAACATCGTGACGAAGCCGTACACGGCGTTGGTCGACCGACCGTCCGGACCCGTCAGGCCGCGGATCGCGTGGTACGCGCGATACATCTGCGAGCTGCCGTCGA
>CAYHSN010000669.1:0-1979 GCA_964359235.1 uncultured Vicinamibacterales bacterium
CCTCTCCGGGGACACCGGGGCGATCAGCCGCTCGCGCGCGCCGGGGACTGCGGAGCGGCAGGGCTACACCGGCGCCGCCGACACGCGCTGAAACTGTCGAAGATGAGCCAGATCTCGCCCGGCACGAGGGTGCCCTTCCACGCGGGCATCGCCGTGGCACAGCGCGCAGCGCTCCCGGAAGATGGCCCAGCCCTGCCGCTGGACGTCGGCCGACCTCAGCCGCTCGTCGGGGACGTCGAGCCGGCGGTACCGGACCGGGATGTCGCGGTCGCCATAAGCCGAAAGCGACAGCGACGCCGTCAGGCTCGCGATCAGGATGCGAGGCATCGGCGTTCTCGCGGGGGACGAAGTCGAAGCCGCGGGGGCGCGCCTCGTGCACCACGGCGGCAACGAGCGCGGGGAGACGGGCTGCCACCGCGGAGGTGCGCTCGATGCCCATGCCGATGCTCTCGGGCACCAGCCCGACCAGGACGATCGTGCGCGGCTCGCGCTCCATTGGCGAACAGCGGCCGCTTGTCGAGGACGACATCGGCGACCGACGGACGCCTGGCCCGCAGGAACGACGCGGTGTTGCCCGCGCAGTCCTGGAACTCGAGCCACACCAGCGAGGGCTTCTGTGGAGCTCGCGGGGACTGCAGATGCTAGATCAGCTCGTGCCGGTAGGCGTAGACGACGGCCTGGAGCTTGGAGTGGACGCCGAGCTTCTTGAGGATGCGCTGCGTGTGGTTGCGGACCGTGACGCGGGAGATGTCGAGGCGCTCCGCAATCGCTGGCGTCGGCACGGCCTCGGCGAGGCAGCGGAGGATGTCCTGCTCCCGCGGGGTGAGCGTCGCGCAATTGCCGTCGCCGTTGCCCCGGATGGCGCTCGACCCGACGCCGCGCCGCGCCACCTCGCCGAGCCGCACCTCCAGCTCGGAAGTGAGACTCCCGTCCGCCCGCAGGACGTGCACGAGCGTCGCCAGGGTCGGGCGCGACGCCGGGATGTGGAACACCGAGACGCGGATGCTCTTCATGCCGTCGCGGGGCGTGCGGACCAGGAGCGGGAAGGTGTTGACCGGGTCGTGCGGCATCTCCCTCGCCTGGAGGGAGACGGGGCAGTTGCGCACGCAGTAGACGTTCCCGTTGGCGTCGCGGCCGCAGATGACGTCCGCGCAGCGTCGGCCCAGGACGCCGTCCGCTCGCCGGCCGAGGAGCTGCTCGCAACCCCGGTTCCAGAGCACGATGCGGTCGTTCACGTCCATCGCGAATACAGCCTCACGGCTGTTCGCGATCCAATCGAGAGTCTGCGGGAATGCCGACATCCGATGTACGGAATTATCTACATCAGTAGACGCGGCGAACGCAAGGTACGGCTTGGGTTTACTCCGGGGGACCGCGCGTCCTGAACCTGAAGCGCGATCGCCGCCTCGTCCAACGGCTCGCGACGGCGCCGGCTGGCCGTCATGTCTCCTGCGCCGGCACGAGCATCCCGTCACCTACGATCGACGCGGTCCGAGACGACTCGCCGCGCAACGTATGCCGGCCTGGCGAGGGTATTGCGGCCGGGGCGCGGGCTATCGCCTGAAGCGAGCGAGGCGGAAGCCGATGCCTCGGCTTCCTCCGTCCTCGGCCATATCCCCGACCATCACGGCAGACACCCCGTCGGCCGTGAAGAACACGCCGCCCCCGCGCCAGACTCGCCTGCCCGGCCCCGACCGGTTGTCGACCCACTCGGTCGCGTTCCCGAACACGTCCGACAGGCCGCCACACGTTGCTTTGCCTCCGACCTCGTGGACCGGCGCGTCCTCTGCCTCTCCGAACCACGCGAAGCTGCCGAGGTTCGCGGTCGTGACGTCGACGCCCTCGGGTGGCGTCACCGTGCCGAAGTGGATCGAGAACCCGTGCGCGAACATCATCATGTCGCCGTCCTTCAGGTTCGGCGCGATGTCGCTCTCGTAGACGCCGCCGTGGGCGGTGTCGGGCAGCAGGCACATCACGAC
>CAYHSN010000670.1:0-1974 GCA_964359235.1 uncultured Vicinamibacterales bacterium
GCGTAGTACTGCTCGTCGCGGTCGGCACCGGTGCGGCCTTCCTTGTACTTCCAGTGCGCGGCAATGCCTTCCTCGGAGATGCGATGCATCTCGACCGTCCGGATCTGCACCTCGAACGGAAAGCCGCGCTCGCTGATGACGGAAGTGTGCAGCGACCGATACCCGTTGGGCCGCGGCATCGCGATGAAATCCTTGATGCGGCCCGGCACGGGCGACCAGGTCTGGTGGATGATGCCGAGCGCGGCGTAGCAGTCCTTGACGCTCTGCGTCACGATGCGCAGCGCGACCAGGTCGTACACCTGCTCAAGTTCGATCTTCTGCCGCTTCAGCTTCTGGTGGATGCTGAACAGGCGCTTGATGCGGCCGTCGATCTGGAGGACCGGCACCTGCGCTTCGGTCAGTTTGGCGGTGATGGTTTTCTTGAGCTCCTCGATCATGCCCTCGTTGGCGCGGCGCCGGCTCTCGACCTTTGCGCGCAGGGACTCGTAGGTCTGGGGCTCGAGGTGGCGGAAGGCGAGCTCTTCCAGCTCGTTCTTGATCTTGCTCATGCCGAGCCGGTTGGCGATCGGCGCGTAGATGTCGCGCGTCTCCTGGGCCACCTTGAGGCGGCGCGTTTCCGGCAGATGGTGCAGCGTCCGCATGTTGTGCAGCCGATCGGCCAGCTTCACCAGGATGACCCGGATGTCGTCGACCATCGCGAGCAGCATCTTGCGGAAGTTCTCCGCCTGCCGCTCCTCGCTCGACGAGAAGGAGATCGCGCTGAGCTTCGTGACGCCCTCGACTACGTGGGCGACTTCCTTGCCGAAGAGCTCCTCGATCCGGTCGATCGAGGTCAGCGTGTCCTCGACGACGTCGTGCAGCAGGCCGGCCACGACGGCCACCACGTCGAGCTTCATGTCGGCCAGGATGGCCGCGACCTCGAGCGGATGGACGAGGTAGGGCTCGCCCGAATGGCGGACCTGGCCCTTGTGCTCGAAGGCGGAGAACACGTAGGCCCGCCGCAGGAGTTCCACGTCGCTTTCCGGGTTGCTGGCCCGGACCCGTTCGACCAGATCTTCGAACCGAATCATGAGGATCGGTATCTAAAGTGCAAAGGCCGTGTCGACACGGCCACGTGCGCGTCCTGCTGCGATCATAGAGACCCGTGAAGAAGGGGGTCAAGGCCAAGGATCACCGGGAGGGTTGCCGGCCGTCCGGCGTCGCTTGACGCCGTCTTTTTCAGTTCACTATACTGGCCCGGCTTGGGCGACGGGCACCTGCCCGACCTTGCCATCGCCGCGCCGGAGCGGTCAGCACGGCAACCTTCCCAGAAGCGCCTGGACGTTGGACATCCGGCACGTTGCGCCTAAGGAGGATCTCAATGCACACGCGATTCAGGCTGGCCCCGGTGGCCGTTGTCCTTGGTCTGAGTCTGGCAGTCTCCGGTTGCGGTCAGTACTCATACGCGAAACTCAGGGGCAAGAAGATCTTTCGCGACGCGAACGCGATGTACCAGCAGCAGGACTACAAGCGCGCGGCCGAGCTGTACCAGGAAGTGCTCACGGCCGACCCTGATCTGGTGACCGCGTACTTCTTCCTCGGCAACAGCCTCGACAACCTCTACAAGCCGTCGCGGGTGGGCGAGAAGGAAAACGACTCGTATCTCCAGCGGGCCATCGAGAATTACAAAATCGCGGCGGAACGGGAAACCGACCCCAAGATGAAGAAGCTGGCGCTCGAGTACCTGGTCGCGGCCTACGGCCCCGACAAGCTCAACGACCCCAGCCTGTCCGAGCCCATCGTCAAGCAGATGATCTCGATGGAGCCCAACGAGCCGACCAATTACTTCGCCCTCGCCAAGATCTACGAGGACTCGGGCATGTACGAAGACGCGGAGGCCACCCTGCTGAAGGCGCGGGAGGTCCGCCCGAACGAGCCCACGGTCTACACGACGCTCGCCGGCTACTACAACCGCCAGGGCGAGTTCGAGAAGAC
>CAYHSN010000671.1:0-1972 GCA_964359235.1 uncultured Vicinamibacterales bacterium
CATCAGAGGAGCCTGTCCAGGATGCCGGCCGGGAGCGAGAGCGACAGGCCGCGCGTGAACACGATGTAGGCCACAAGCGCCAGCGCCAGGCCGATGGCGAGATCGCGCAGCCAGCGCGCGCTCCCGAAGCCCCGCGCCGTGAACCAGAACAGGATTGTTGACGACACGACGAAGCCCGCGCTCTCCAGCGTCGCCAGGCTGGCGACCGCGCCAGCCGCCAACCAGACGAGGCCGCGCCGGTTCCCGGGGACGGACGCAGCGACCGGGGATGTCTCGCCGCGCGCGCGGGCGCGCCGCGTCTCGAGTGCGAGGGCGAGACCGATGACCAACAGCCCGACGCCCACGATGGCCGGGAACACGGACGCCCCGGTGCGGGCGAGCGGCGCCACGTCGGTGCCCGATCGAAGGCTGAGGATGATCGATTCGACGCGGGCCTGCTCGCGCTCGAGAAAGGTCTCGAACGCGTCGGGTGGCAGGTACAGGTCCATCCACCCGTGCCGCGCGAGGGCGTCGCGCCAGACCTGACCCTCGCGCATGCGCGCGACGAGCGCCGCGAGCCGCTGCCGCGTCTCGGCGGTGGCGTTCGGTGGCCCGACCACGCCGCGCCAGTTCGCCAGGACGAGGTCGTAGCCCTGCTCGACGAAGGTCGGGACCTCGATCCCCGGCAGGCGAGAGGGCGCCGAGATCGCGATGGGGCGGAGACCGCCGGCGGCGATCTGCGGCGCGAACTCGGAGTAGCCGGCGACGCCGGCCGACACCTGGTTGCCGACGAGCGCCGCGAGGGATTCCCCGCCGCCGGCGAAGGCGATGTAGTTGGCGCGCGAGGACGACACGCCCACCGCGCGCGCCAGCAGCGCCACGAGGAGCTGATCGGTCCCGCCGGCCGACCCGCCGGCCCACGACACGCTGCCGGGATCGCGCTCGAACGCGGCGACGAGTTCCGCCAGGCTGCGGAAGGGCGACGCGGCGGGCACGACGATGACCTCGTACTCGCCGGTCAGGCGGGCGATGGGCGTGACGCGGCCGAGCGACACGGGCGCCTGATTCGCCACGATGGCGCTTTGCATCACCAGGCCGGTGACGAGCAGGGCCGCTTCGTCGCGCCGCGTGCCCTTGATGAACCGCGCGAGCCCGATCGTGCCGGCGGCGCCCGCGATGTTCTCGACCTGAACGACCCGCGCGAGCCCCTCGGCGAGCACGACCTGCTGCATGACGCGCGCGGTCAGGTCCCAGCCGCCGCCCGGGGCGGCGGGCGCGACGATGCGCAGATGCTCGACCGGCGCGACGGTTGGAGGAACCTGGGCTGCCGCGGTGTCGGCCAGCGACAGGGCTGCGGCAATCAAAAGGAGGGATCTCATGGACGGGGGGCGATTATAGAATGATCGGGGGCGTGGCCTGGAGGAACCGACGCGAAAGGAGCGGTCAGTGGTGTCCCTGCACGAAGCCGTCCAGCAGTTTCTCTCGAAGAAGCGCATCGCCGTCGCCGGCGTCTCGCGCGACGGACGCGCCGTCGGCAACATCATCTGCAAGAAGCTCCGCGGCGCCGGCTACGAAGTCTTCCCCGTCAATCCGAACACGACCGAGATCGACGGTGCGCGCTGCTATCCTGATCTGCGGTCCATTCCCGGCGGCGTCGAGGCAGTCGTCGTCGCCACACACCCATCGGCGACCGATCGCGTGGTGCGCGAGTGCGCGGATCTCGGCGTCACGCTCGTGTGGATACACCGGTCGTTCGGCGCCGGAAGCCTCTCGAAAGAGGCGGTCGACTACGGTCGCATGCGCGGCCTGACGGTGATCGACGGCGCGTGTCCGATGATGTTCGTCGAGCCAGTGGACATCGGGCACAAGTGCTTCAGGTGGGTCCTGAGGTGGACTGGCGGCTTGCCGACCCACGCGTAGCAGGCCGTGGTGGAAGTCTGCACGGCCTGCGAGGCCGCCGAGAACGAACCGCAGAGCGTTCAGAGGACGGCGA
>CAYHSN010000672.1:0-1960 GCA_964359235.1 uncultured Vicinamibacterales bacterium
GGAACTAGTCAGCATGCGGGCGCCCCGCACCCGCGGGGATGAAAACGGGCGAGCGTTGAGCGATGATGGAGTGGCCGGTTGTCTACCCCGTTCGTTCCCTCGATGGTCACACCTCGCGAACTAGTCTGGGGTCGGCTCGACGCACCCACCGTTGTTGCAGGGGCAGCTCTGTGCTCGCCCTGAGCACGCATAGCAGGATGTCACTTTTTCGTCAGCCGAAGACCGCAGCCGGCGGAGGCGGTCATGGATATTCTGTACGAGGTCAGCGCAGGGATCGACGTCCACCGCGACACGGTGGTCGTCTCAATCCGCAAGCACAACGAGCGTGGCAAGGAGCAGGTCGAGACGCGGACGTTCGAGACCTTCCACGACACGCTGGTCGAGATGAACGCGTGGCTCGACGCGCATGAGGTCCCGATCGTCGGGCTCGAGAGCACGGGCGTCTACTGGAAGCCGGTCGTCCGCGTGATCCAGCTCGGCTCGCCCAGGCGCGTCATCTGGCTGGTCAACCCGGCGGAGGTCAAGAAGGTGCCGGGGCGCAAGACCGACGTGAACGACAGTCAATGGCTCAGCAAGCTCGTCATGCACGGGCTCGTCTCGCCGAGCTTCCTGCCGTCGCAGGAGCTCGAGGAACTGCGGAAGCTGACGCGCTACCGGACCCGGCTGGTCGCCGAACGGACCTCCTTCAGCAACCGGGTGCACAAGGAGCTTGAGAGCGCGGGCATCAAGCTCGCGAGCGTCTGCTCCGAGGTCTTGGGCAAGAGCGGCCGCGCCATGCTCGACGCGTTGCTCGAAGAAACCAGCACGCCGGCGCAGATCGCGCAGCTCGCCCGCGGCCGCTTGCGCTCGAAGCTCGAGACGCTCGAGCGCGCCACGCAGGGCTCCTTCAGCGCGACGACGCACTTCATCCTCAAGCAGATGCTCGCGCGCCTCGACCAGAACCAACGGGACTGCGAGGCGCTCGACGAGCAGATCCAGCGAAGGCTCGCGGCTTACACGCCGGACGTCGAGCGCCTGCAGGAGGTGCCCGGCCTCGCCCTCGTCAGCATCGCCGCGATCATCGCCGAGACCGGCACCGACATGAGCGTCTTCGGCAGCGCCGATGAGCTCGCCGCGTGGAGCGGCCTGGCACCTGGCAGCAACGAGAGCGCGGGCAAGCGGAAGTCCGCTCGGACCCGCAAGGGCGACAAGTACCTGCGCACGATGCTGGTGCAAGCCGCCTGGGCCGCCGTCAGGACGCACGGCACGTTCTGGAAGCAGAAGTTCGGGCAGCTCGCGCGGCGCCTCGGACCGAAGAAGGCGATCGTCGCCATCGCTCGCAAGATGCTCGTCGCGATCTTCTACATCCTGCGCGATGGAGTCAGGTACCAACCACCCGAGGCCACCCCGCCGTCACCGAAGTCGATCCACCGCATGGTGCAACAACTCGAAGCGCTCGGCTTCCATGTCACGCCGCATCCGACCGCCGCCGCTGCCGGCTGAAGCAATGCCCTGAAACAATCCGGCGACTTGGAGGGACGTTTTCATAGCAGGAACTAGGCACAGAGAACCCGAACGCCCAGCACGACACGGGCGGTTGGCGCTGCTTCGCGCCGCCAACCGCGACCAACGGGTTTGCATCACACCCGCGACTGGGCGCGCCCGGGCGATCGGCGACGACGGTTGTCGGTGACGCACGCACCCGCTACAAACGATCCCGCGCGAGGAGGAGCGCACCCATGACCCCCACCGCCCACGGCACCCACCATGGCAGCGAGCGCGACGCGCTCGGGCGCGAGAAGAGCGAGCAGCTCCCAGCGATCCTGCGCGACAAGGGCATCGATCTCTGGCTCATCTTCGTGCGCGAGTCGGAGGTCCTGCATGATCCGAGCCTCGACGTCGTCGTGCGCCCGAACGTGACCTGGCAGACGGCCTTCCTGTTCGGCGCCTCGTACGGGGCCATCTCGACGCTCTTTCCGGC
>CAYHSN010000673.1:0-1959 GCA_964359235.1 uncultured Vicinamibacterales bacterium
AACACGGGGTCGTCGGCAAGTTCGTCGAGTTCTACGGACCAGGATTGCGGCATCTCACGATCGCCGACCGCGTGACGCTCGGCAACATGTGCCCGGAGTACGGCGCGACGGTCGCGATGTTCCCGATCGACGAGATGACGCTCGACTACCTGCGGCTCACCGGGCGCGACGAGCGCGCGGTGAAGCTGGTCGAGCACTACGCGAAAGCGCAGGGGCTGTTCCGGATCGACCACGCTCCCGATGCGGTGTATGCCGAGACGAACGAACTCGATCTCGCGACGGTCGAGCCGAGCCTCGCGGGGCCGCGGCGGCCGCACGATCGCGTGTCGCTGGCGAGCGCCAAAGCGAAGTTCGAAGAGGCGCTGCCGGCGATGCAGGCGGCGGGCAAGGGCGCGGCGAAGCCGGCCGGCGCCGGCGGCGCGGCGCAACCGGCCTCGGGCGGAGGCGTGGCGGTGGCGAGCCCCGCGGCCGACGTGGATCACGGGTCGGTCGTGATCGCCGCGATCACGAGCTGCACGAACACCTCGAATCCGAGCGTCCTCATCGGCGCGGGATTGCTCGCGAAGAAGGCCGTCGAAAAAGGACTGCAGCGCAAACCGTGGGTGAAGACGAGTCTCGCGCCCGGGTCGAAGGTGGTGACCGAGTACCTGCGGGAGTCGGGCCTGATGCCGTACCTCGAGCGGCTCGGCTTCCATCTGGTCGGCTACGGTTGCACGACGTGCATCGGCAACAGCGGGCCGCTGCCGGAAGACATCTCGGCGGCCGTGCGCGAACGCCATCTGGTGGTGGCCGCTGTCCTGAGCGGCAACCGGAACTTCGAGGGCCGCATCAACCAGGACGTGCGCGCCAACTACCTCGCGTCGCCGCCGCTCGTCGTGGCCTATGCGCTCGCCGGGCGCATGACGGTCGATCTGACGAAGGAGCCGATCGGCCGGGACCGCGACGGGCGCGACGTGTACCTGCGCGACATCTGGCCGTCCGAGCGTGAGATCCAGCAGGTGATGGCGAGCGCGGTGACGGCCGCGATGTTCCGCCAGCAGTACGCCAGCGTCTTCGACGGCGACGCTCGGTGGCGCGCGCTGCCGGTGCCGACCGGCGAGCGGTTTCAGTGGGCGGACGATTCGACCTACATCCGGCGGCCGCCGTTTCTCGAGAACCTGCCGAAGGAGCCCGCGCCGCTCGCGGACATCCGGGGCGCGCGCGTGCTCGCCTTGCTCGGCGACAGCATCACGACGGATCACATCTCACCGGCCGGTTCGATCAAGGCCGACAGCCCGGCGGGCCAGTACCTCATCGGCCACGGCGTCGCGTCGAAGGATTTCAATCAGTACGGCGCGCGGCGCGGCAATCACGAGGTCATGATGCGCGGCACGTTCGCCAACGTGCGGCTGCGCAATCAGCTCGCGCCGGGCACCGAGGGCGGCTGGACGACCTACCTGCCGGACGGCGAGGTGATGGCGATCTACGAGGCCGCGATGAAGTATCGCGATGCGCGCGTGCCGCTCATGGTGCTGGCGGGGAAGGAATACGGGTCGGGCTCGTCGCGCGACTGGGCCGCGAAAGGCACCCAACTGCTCGGCGTGCGCGCCGTCGTGGTCGAGAGCTTCGAGCGGATCCACCGCAGCAACCTGGTCAACATGGGCGTGCTGCCGCTCCAGTTCAGAGACGGCGACAGCGTCGCAGCGCTCGGCCTCACCGGTCGCGAGGTCTTCGACCTCACCGGCATCGCGTCAGGCTTGAAGCCGCGCGGCGAGGTGACGCTGATCGGACGGCGAGAGGACGGCAGCACGCGGCAGTTCACGGCCAGGGTCCGGATCGACACGCCGGAAGAGCTCGAGGCGTATCGACACGGCGGGATACTGCCGTACGTGCTGAGGCAACTCATCAGACTGTAGGGGCCGGCTTTTGCCCGCCCAAGGGACGAAAAAGACCGTAGGCGGCGGCGTTATAGGCCCCCAT
>CAYHSN010000674.1:0-1957 GCA_964359235.1 uncultured Vicinamibacterales bacterium
CCACGTTTCGGCGAAGAGGGCACTCACTATCACACCTACGGCCTGCTGACGCCGTACTTCAAGGGACTCGCCGAGGGCCGGCTGATGGCGACGCGCTGCGTCAACCCGGCGTGTCCGATCGCCAAGGGCCGCGGCGACCTGTGGCTGCCCCCGCGCGCGGACTGCCCCGACTGCCACCAGCCGATGGTGTGGGAAGAGGTCAGGAACCCGTCCGGCTACATCTACGCCTACACCTACGTCGAGCGGGGCGGCACGGGGCTCGAGATCGAGTGCCCGTACTACCAGATCGACGTGAAGATGGAGGGCGTCTGGACGATCGTGAAGAGCTATCTCGTCGATCGGAAGCCGATCAAGATCGGCGACCGCGTGCGCGCGCGGTTCAGGACAGGCGCCGACGCGACCTACACGTGTCTGGATCTGTACTGGGAACTGACGCAGTAGGAACAGGCGCTCTTTAGCGCAACCCCGACGGCAGCCGCGGCGACGAGATCAGCCGCTCGAACTCACGCCAGCGGAAGAGCGGCTGGTCCACCGTCCCGCCGTGCTTCTCGACGTACGCCTTCACCAGATCCTTGCCCAGGTTGTAGTTGATCACGTAGGCGCCGTAGCGCTCGATGAAGCGCAGGCTCTGCTCGGCGCGCGGCCCAGGCATCATCGCGTAGCGCTCGAGCCAGGCGATCGCGGCCGCGCGGTCGATCGCGCCGTTCTGGAAGCGCCGGGCCGCTTCGTTCCGCGCGTAGGCCAGCTCCTCGACGAGCCGCACGACCTCGCCGTACTCCGCGGCGCGTGACGCGTCCAGACCAGCCAGCGGGAAGAGCGCCGTCTTCTCGAACGCCACGCGCTCGTTGCCCGGAAACGCCACGTCGATCCCGAAGTTCGCCGTGCCCTCGGCGATGAGCGACTGCGGCGAGAAGAGCGGATACACCGAATACTCGATCCAGCCGCGGTCGCGCACCAGATGCCCCTCGAGCAGCGCGTTGTAGACGTGGTGGCCCGGGTAGCCTTCGTGGCAGGCGAGATCGATCGCGCGGTCGACGTAGACCGGCAGGTCCGTGTTGACCTGAATCACGCTCCTGAACTGGCCCTGGTACCAGTTGTACGCGCTCCACGGCTTCTTCGTGACGTACTCGACCGTGAAGCTCTCGGTGTCGGGCAGCTCGATCTGATCCAGCGTGCGCCGGCGGCACTCGTCAATCGCGGCTCTGAACACCGCATCGAGCTTCGCGGCCGGAATGACGAACGCGCTGCGGTACGCGTCCCAGCGATCGACGAGCGGACCCTTGCCCGGCAGCCGCGCCTCCAGGCGCGACAGTATCTGCTCGAAGTGCGCCTCATCCAGCGTCGGTGCGACCGCGTCGTACAGCGCCTGCGACTCTTCGTCGAACGAGAGTCTCGCGCCGGCGAGCATGGCCGCGCGCGAGCTGAGCGAGGCAATCTGTTTCTGCAGGTACCTGTGCCGCAAGACGACGAGCTCTTCGTCGGCGGCGGACGGTGAGGCCGCGCCTTCGAGCTCGGCCAAGAGCGTGCGCGCGCGCGTGACGATCTCGTCGAGCGGCAGCTTCGTCGCCTCGGCTTCCTTCCTCCACTCGGGCGGACCGTAGTAGGCGTCGACGTAGTCGGCGTCGTGCTGCCCGAGCGCGAGCACGAGCTTCACGTATCGTTCGGCGATCGGGTTCATGTCCGGGGGCGGCGCCTGGGCTTGCCGCGGCGGGCCGCCTCCGCAGGCGGCAGCCAGCCAGACGGTCGACGCGGCCGCTATCATCGTATGTTTCGTCATGATCGCGCTCCAAAACCAACCCGATGCCGTCGGTCACCCTGCACTTTGCCCATTTCTGCGCGCCATTTCAATCCGGCCATGGGTCCAACGCCCCAGGACGGATTTCGGGGGCCCTCAAGTCCCAAGCCGGAAGCCCGAGTAGAATGTCCTGTGCAATCCTAATCCTGAAATATGCAATCC
>CAYHSN010000675.1:0-1940 GCA_964359235.1 uncultured Vicinamibacterales bacterium
CTCGGTCGTGAAGCCGAGCGCCAGCCGCCGCCGGTGCGGCTCTTCCGCTCGCAAGCCCTCTCCGATTTTGACGCATTAGGACTAGCTGTGGGCCGCCTGGCGCTCGGACGGCGCGATGGCCATCAAGTCCGCGTGTGTCTCGATGTGGCGCTTGACGATGGCCTCGGCCTTCGCTATGGCATCCGCGTCACCGTTGCGGTAGACCGCGTTGGCTTCGATCAAACCCTTCTGGCTCGACGGCGTCGACTCGATGGCGTCATAGATCGCCGTCACCGGGCACGCCGGCACGCACGCCCCGCAGTCGATGCACTCCTCCGGGTGGATGTAGAGCATCGTCATGGTTTCGAATTCCGGCTCGTCCTTCCGCGGATGGATGCAGTCGACCGGGCACACGTCGACGCAGGCGGTATCCTTCGTGCCAATGCAGGGATCGGTGATGATGAACGGCATCGAGTGTCCTCCACCAGAGTGAGACCTGAGATGACGAGATTCTAGACCGTTCCCACCCTCTGCCGCAATCCCAGGACGAGCAGGACGAGCCCCAGCGCGAGCGCACCGGTCCAGAACTGGACCTTGGTCGGCGCGACGTAGATGCGCGATCGCATCGCGTCGCTGAGGTACTCCGGCCCGCGCCCCGGTCCCAGGCCGGCCTCGACCTCGGCGCGTTGCGCCGGCGCCCACCGGTGCACCTGGCCGCTGCTGAACGAGTGGAGGTCGAGGAAGGGATCGAAGTACTTCTCGAGGATCCGGTTCTCGTTCCAGGCGACGGAGAAATCGCGCGCCGCGTACGCGGTGTTCCGCGCCTGGGCGTGCCAGCCGCCCTCGGTCAGATAGAAATCCTCGATGCCGACCAGCGCCAGCCGCGTGGGCGGGTTTCGCTGCCATTCGAGGGCCCGGCGGGCCATCAACGCCTCGAGCTGGGCGGCGGTGAAGAACGAGCGGAAGCGACCGATCTCCTCGTCGCGGATCTCGTACCCGAGGTGCGCGCAGTGGAAGAAGGCGGCGAACGAGAGAAGGACCGCCGCGGCGAAGCGGAGCGTCTGACCGACCGAGGCGCGAGGAAGCCGCCACGCGAACCCGTCGGGCGGCAGCAGTCCGAGGCTGAAGAGGATTCCGCAGGTCACGGCGTAGAGGTTCAGGAACACGTCTCGCGCGTCGCCGACGCGCGTCGGGACGAGCCACTGGAGCCATTCCTCCAGCGTGCCCACCAGCGTGCCGAAGAGCAGCGTCAGGAGCACGATCGACGGATCGGCGAACGGGCGCACCGCGCGGTAGAAGAGGAACGCCACCAGGCCGTATTCCACGAAGTGGAACAGCTCGACGGCATCGACCTCGGCGTTTCCCGTACGGAACTTCCAGATGTAGGCGGCGAAGAGCGCGACGGCGAGCGCCAGGGTCCCGTAGCGGCGCAGCCGGTGCGCGCGAATGCGGACGATGGCGATGACGAGCGCGGTGGCGAGCGCGAGCGCCGAGAGCCCGGCGACGATCACGATGAACTCGCCGGGAAACGTGCGTCTCAGGTAATTGCGGATCTCGCCGATAAACGGCGCCCAGAGGATGAAGACGGCCGAAACGGCGATCGGCGGGAGGAATCGTCTCATCGTCCGCGGATTCTACCGTGCGCGTTCCGGCAAGGGAATGACGGAAGGTTCGGTTACCGGGTTTCCGGCATCGAACGAACCTGCACAGGCGGCGGCGCTTGTCGTGTCAGGCGCGTGAACGGTACCATAGAGGATTGGCTGCCCGGCATGGCCGGCGGCCTCGGTTCCGTGTCATACGCGTCGGGGATCATCGCGGCGGCGTCATACACGGGGTTCATCCAGGAGGGTGCATACGAGGTCTGCCCGTCGAAGTGGAAGGACGAGGGCGACCAGACGCTCGTCAACCCCGGCGCCAAGATGGTGGGCAAGGTCCACGAGGCGCTGCAGGAGCCCGTCGGG
>CAYHSN010000676.1:0-1937 GCA_964359235.1 uncultured Vicinamibacterales bacterium
GAGGCGCGCGCACAGGTCGAAGAACTCGGGCCGCGGGCCGGTCCAGCGCAGCTCGTCCACCGTCTTCGACACGGGGGCGTTCGTCCGGAGCGTCGCGAGATCGCGGAAGAGAAACGCCAGCTCGCGATACTCGGCGAGCGTCGCGGCGAGCTTCTCCGCGCCGCGCACGATCACCTGCCACTCGCGCGCATCGGCTGGAATCGCTTCGAGCTGTCCGAACTTCGCGAGCACCGTGGACGCCGTCTTCGCGCCCCAGCCGGGAAGACCGGGATATCCGTCCGCCGAGTCACCAACGAGCCCGAGGTAGTCGGGAATCGACTCCGGCGGCACGCCGAACTTCTTCACCACATCGTCGGCGCCGCGAATCGTCCCGGCCTTCCGGTCGTACTGGACGACGCGCCGGCCCACGACCGCCTGCGCGAGGTCCTTGTCGGGCGTGCAGATGAACACGCGCTCCACACGCCCATCGGCCGCCGCCATCGCCGCCCCGGACGCCAGCGCATCGTCGGCCTCGAACTCGACCATCGGCCACACGACGACGCCCATTCCAGAGAGCGCGTCCTCGAGCGGGTGGAACTGCGCGAGCAGAGCCGGATCGACGCCCTCACCGGTCTTGTAGCTCTTCCACATCGCGTTGCGAAATGATTCGATGACGTGATCGGTGGCGACGGCGACGTGGCTCGCGCCGCCCTCGAGCAGCGCCATGACCGATCCCAGCACGCCCCGCACCGCGCCGACCTCGTGTCCGGCGGCGTCCTTGACCGGCGGAACCACGAAGAAGTGGCGGAAGAGCTCGTAGGTGCCGTCGAGGAGGTGGACGTTCAAGGGAAGCTCCCAGCTCCCAGCTTCCAGCTCTCAGCCAACAGCTAACCTTGATGCGAAATTCAGCCGTGACTGGCCAGAAGCCGAAAGCCAAAAGCCCGGAGCCGATTGTCACATCAACGCTGCCAGGCTGTCAGCAAGAAGACGGCTCCCGGCGAACCAGATCTGCCGTCGTGGCGTCAGAATAGCTGCACCCATTATGAAACGTGCGAGGAGCGCGATGCGAAGAACCTCACAGATCGTCCGGTGCCTGGACCGCACACGGCGGGTCTTGGCGCTGGTGTTCGCGGCCATCATCCTGGCGTCGTCCGGCGCCGCGCCGGGCGCGGCCGCGGCAGGCCTCGCGCAGGGGCGCGACAGCGACGCGAGGCGCGACGGGTGGCAGCGCCCGACCGATGTGCTCGACGCGCTCGGCGCGCAGCCGGGCGCGCGCGTCGCCGACGTCGGCGCCGGGCGCGGGTACTTCACGTTCAAGCTGGCCAGCCGGGTCGGCCCGGAGGGGCACGTGTACGCAGTCGACGTCAACCAGTCGGTCCTCGACGAGATCGGAGCGCGAGCCGACCGGGCCGGCGTAAGTCAGGTTCGAGCGATTCTGGGCGCCCCCGCGGACCCGCACTTGCCCGACGGCCTCGACGCCATTCTCGTGGTCGACGCGTACCACGAGTTCCGCGAGTACGACGGCATGCTCGCGAAGATGTTCCGCGCGCTGCGGCCTGGCGGCCGGCTGGTCATCATCGACGGCGAAACGAGCGACGGGCGCGAGCGCGACGCGTATCACTCGCTGCACCGCATCCCGGAATCGGTCGTGCGCGCCGAGGCCGACCGGCACGGCTTTCGGTTCGTCGAGCGCCGCGAGGGGTTCACCAATCCAGACCGGCGCAAGGAGATGTATTTCCTCGTCTTCGAACGCCCAGGGCATGCGCTACCGTGATCGTCGCAGGGCCGAACTTCAGTTCGGCCGGCCGGCGCGATTGAAAAACCGCGCCCTGCGACGAAAGCGCCCATCAGCGGCCAGGCGGCCCAGTCGGCCGCGAGCGCTGCGCCGGTGGGACCCAGTTCTCGAGGAACCGGCTTCCGCCCTGCGCTTCGTCCACGAGCGCCTGGAAGATCGCGCG
>CAYHSN010000677.1:0-1930 GCA_964359235.1 uncultured Vicinamibacterales bacterium
CAGTTGCTGAACGGTTTAGGGTTCGTGTGGGCATAGATGGTCTTCAGCTCGTACCTCTTCCTCTTCTATTTCCTCCCCTCCGCTCTGCTTCTGTACTATGCCGCCCCGCGGCGCGCGAAGCACCTGGTCCTGACCATCTTCAGCTACGTGTTCTACGGCTGGGCGAACCCGTTGTTCGTGATATTGCTGCTCGCCTCGACCGCGGTCGACTACATCGCCGGCCTCGTGATGGTGCGGCAGCGCGGCGCGGCTGGCGCGCAGGCTCTCCGGCTCGATCCGGCGACGCCGCGCACGCGGACCCAGCGCGTCGCGCTCGTGGCTTCCATCTGCAGCAACCTCGGCCTGTTGGGCTTCTTCAAGTACTTCAACTTCGCCACCGGGAGCTTCGACGTGCTGGTGGAGTGGATCGGCCTGCCCGCGCTGCGGCTGGACGTGGCGTTGAAAGTCACCCTGCCGCTCGGGATCAGCTTTTACTCGTTTCAGTCGCTGAGCTACGCCTTCGACGTGTACCTTGGCCGGACGGCCGCGATCCGCAGCTTTATCGACTTTGCCTGTTTCGTCTCGATGTTCCCGCAACTGGTCGCCGGCCCCATCATTCGCTTCTCCGAGGTGGCCGACCAGCTCCAGGCGCGGACGCACACCGCCACGAAATTCGCCCGCGGGGTCGCCTTCGTGTGCGTGGGCCTGGCGAAGAAGGTGCTCCTGGCCAACCCGTGCGGCAAGATCGCCGATCTCGCCTTCGACGCGGGATCGCTTGACGCGTTGGATGCCTGGTACGGCGTCACCGCGTACGCCTTTCAGATCTACTTCGACTTCAGCGGCTACTCGGACATGGCCATCGGGCTCGGCCTGATGTTCGGCTTCATGTTCGCGAAGAACTTCGACTCGCCGTACCGGTCGCAGTCAATCACCGAGTTCTGGCGTCGATGGCACATCTCGCTGTCGACGTGGCTGCGCGACTACCTGTACATGCCGCTCGGCGGGAACCGCAAAGGGCCCGGCCGCACCTACGTGAACCTGTTCATCGTGATGCTGCTCGGCGGGCTGTGGCACGGCGCGGCCTGGAACTTCTTCGTCTGGGGAGGCCTGCACGGCGCGCTCCTGGCGCTCGAGCGTCTGCGGGGAAAGGCCGCGCTCTACGGCCGCCTGCCCGCGCCGCTGCGCGTCGGCCTGACGTTCGCGATCGTGCTCGTCACCTGGGTGTTCTTCCGTGCACCGGATCTGCCCGCTGCCGCGCGCTATCTCGGCCACATGGCGGGGTGGGGCGCCACGCAGGAGGGCGCGGGTCTGCTGGCCGGTCTCGTGTACCAGCCGTATTACCTGGCGACGTTCCTGGTCGCTGCGGTGATCACGTGGACCTCGCCGCAGACCTGGGACTGGACGCGAACCCTGACGTGGCCGAAAGCGCTGGCCATCGTGGCGCTCTTCGTGCTCTCGGCGGCGGTGCTCACGACACAGGCGTACAACCCGTTCATCTATTTCATCTTCTGATGACATCGCCCATCGATCGGTCGAGGCCCGAGCTGGCGCGAGAAGAGATCGCGAAGATCGAAGTGGGTCACACCACGGTCCACCCGGTCATGGCGCGATGCCTCGTCGTCTTTTTTTTGACTGCGATCGTCGCGGTGCCCGCGCTCCAGTGGGCTGACGCAGCCCGGGCGAGGGCAGAGGAGGGCGCCGCGAGCGCCTGGTCGCACCTGGCCGGGCTGGGGGAGCAGATTCGGGCGCGCCTGGCCGGCGTGTCGGAGCTGGACGGCGGACTGCCGGCCCGGATCTTCGTGGCCAATCGCGCCGTGCTCGAGGGCCTGAACGCCTTCGAGGACGCCCTCGACGACGAAGCCCTGCTCGGCCGCGTGCTCCGGCCCTCGGCGCAGCGCGTGTTGAGCGGGTGGCTGGGCGCCGGGAACGAGCAGGCGTACTGCGGGCGCGA
>CAYHSN010000678.1:0-1929 GCA_964359235.1 uncultured Vicinamibacterales bacterium
GGGGGGGGGGGGGTAGCCGGGGCCCCCCCCGGTTATGGGGGCGGTTTCACGGGGCCCCCCACGGGTTGACGGGCCGGCTGAAGCCGGCCCCCACCGGAAGCCGCGGCAGGTGTAGAGTGGCGTCATGCAGCTCAGGCATTCGCTCGCGCTCGGTGCGCTCCTCGCGTGGCTGACCGTCCTCGGCTCTGCCGGCTCCCCGCCCGTTCGCGATGCCGCTCCCGGGCCGCCGCCGGCCCCGACTGGCGAAGGCCGCGCGGGCCTGGTCACGAGCGCGCATCCGCTGGCGACCGAGGCCGGCCTCGAGATCCTCCGCGCCGGCGGGAACGCCTTCGACGCCGCCGTCGCCATCGCCGGCGCGCTCAACGTCGTGGAGCCGCCGATGTCGGGCCTTGGCGGCTACGGCACGATCCTCGTCTACGACGCACGCGCGAAGCGCATCCGGTTCCTCAACCCGAGCGGACGCATCCCGGCCGCCACCAATTCGGACGCCTTCCGCGCGCCCACGCCCGACTACCTCGAGAACCGGCGCGGCGCGAAGGCCGTCTCGACGCCGGGCAACCTACACGCGTGGGAGGCCATGTCGAAGGAGTACGGCGCGCTCCCCTGGGCGCGGCTGTTCGAGCCGGCGATTCGGCTGGCCAGCGAGGGCTTCGTGCTCGACGAAGGGGCCGCGGATCTGCTGAAGAGCGCATTCTCGTCCTTCCCGCGGCACGCGCAGCAGATCTACGGACGCGACGGCCAGCCGCTCGCGGCCGGCGCGCGGCTCGTGCAAGCGGACCTCGCGCGGTCGTTCCGAGTGATCGCCGAGCAAGGCGCCGGCGCGCTCTACGGTGGCGCGCTGGGCGACGCGATCGACCAGAGCATGCGCGAGGCCGGCGGCTTCCTGTCCATCACGGATCTCGCCAGCGATCGCGCCGAGTGGTGGGACCCGATCAAGATCCGCTATCGCGGGTACGACGTCTACACGGCATCGCCGCCTGCCAACTCTTTCGACTACCTCGTGCGACTCGGGATGATGAGCCGCTTCAATCCGAAGACGCTGCGGCACAACAGCGCCGCCTACCTGCACCGCTTCGCCGAGGTCACGAAGCACGGCTTCTGGGTGCGCCTGCGCTGGGCGGGCGATCCCGAAATCAACCCGCCGCCGCTCGATCGGCTGTTGTCCGAACCGTACTGGAAGGAAGCCGTCGCGAAGATCGATCCGACACGCGCGAGCCCGTTCGTGCCCCCGACGACATTCGGGACGCCGGACTCGCACACGACGCACTTTGTCGTCGCCGACCGCTGGGGCCACGTCGTGTCGGCGACGCAGACGCTCGGCAACGCCTACGGCAGCCGCATCATGCCGCCAGGGACGGGCATCTGGCTGAACAATTCGCTCGCGTATTGCACCTTCGAACCGAAAGGCAATCCCATGGACGCGCACGCGGGCCGCCGCAAGCTGTCGGGCGATTGTCCGACAATCATCGTGAAGGACGGTCGCGTCTGGGCGGCGCTCGGAACGCCCGGCGGGCACACCATCGGGCAGACCGTGCCGCAAATGGTGCTGAACCTCATCGACGACCACATGGACATCGCTCGCGCCGTTGCCGCGCCGCGTGTCAGCTTCGTGGAGCCTGACGTGCTCGCCGTCGAAGAGGGCGTGCCCGTCGCGGTGCGGGACGAGCTTACCCGCCTGGGTCACAACGTGCGGGTCGTCCGCGCGCTCGGCAACGCGCACGGGCTGACGATCGAGTACGGGCGCGGCGGCGCGCCGATCCGGTTTCTCGGCGCGGCCGATCCGCGCGGCAGTGGCGCGGCGAAAGGGTACTGAGACGCGTTCGGTCTGCGATCACGCTGCGAACGAGACGACGATAGCCACGAAGACACGAAAGACCCCCATAAGCGTTAACCTAGTGGTCCGCGCCCTCGAACCGGTGAACAGAGAAC
>CAYHSN010000679.1:0-1929 GCA_964359235.1 uncultured Vicinamibacterales bacterium
GTCCTTGCTGTACACGGCCAGCTCGTAGTCCTTGCCCATGAAGATGGCCGACACCGGGCAGGCTTCCTCGCAGTAGCCGCAGAAGATGCACCGCGTCTTGTGAATCTGGTAGACCTTCGCGTAGCGCGGACCGGCCTTCACGCTGCCGTCGTTCTCCGCCGGCTCCAGGTAAATCGCGTCCGACGGGCACGCGACCGAGCACAGGCCGCACGCGACGCACTTCTCCAGCCCGTCCTCGTCGCGCATCAGGACCTGCTTGCCGCGATACTTCGGAAACACCGGCACCTTCTCTTCGGGATAGCTGACGGTAATCGGCCTGCGGAAAATGTGCCGGAGCGTGGTGGCGAACCCCACCAGAAACGGTCGAATCATGAGCGAACGGTCCCTCCCGAGTTCTGTCATCATAACATCGATGGCAGGCGCGCACGACTCGCGGCGCGCCCGAAAGTGCCGAGAAGTGCTATAGTTAGGGGCAGACCGTGCCACAGGAAGTCAAGTTCCTCTCGGCCGACCAGTACCTGCTGACCACCCTCGTCGTGAAGATCGCCGTGGTCGCGCTCCTCTCGACCATGCTGGTGCGCTTCCGCTGGTTCCGGCGAATTCTGCTCACCGAGAAGCGCGACTGGCCCGAGCGGCTCGTCTTCGCCGCGAGCCTCGGCGTGCCCCTGACCGCCGGCGTCGTCGCGCGACTCCTCCTCAATTACCAGGCCGCGGACCTGTCGTTCGAGGGCGCGTTTCTGGCCGGCCTCCTCGCCGGCCCGTACTCGGGCGCCATCGTCGGCTTCGCGGTCGGGGTGCCGGCGCTGGTCGGCGGCGAGTTCATCGCGCTGCCCTTCATGGTGGGCTGCGGCTTCGCCGGCGGCGGCCTGCGCGAAGCGTGCCCCAAGGAAACGATCTGGCTGTTCTCGCCGCTCTTCTTCACGGGACTGCCCCGCCAGGCGTGGCGGATGCTCAGGCGGCTGCAGGTCGAATGGCACATCATCCTGCTCGCGGTGCCGATCCTGCTCGAGCTGCTGCGCCAGGCGCTGGGCCACCGCTTCGGCATCTCGCAGCTCTTCTACCTCGAGGCGACCGGGCCGTGGCTGCACTTCCTGGACGTGCTCGCCACGGTGCTGAGCGTGGCGATTCCGATCAAGATCTGGAACAACGCGCGCGTCGAGCACCGCCTGCAGGAGCAGGAGCAGCTCCTGATGGCGGCGAAGATGGAAGCGCTCACGAGCCAGATCCATCCGCACTTCCTGTTCAACACGCTCGCCTCGATCGCGTCGCTCATCCGGTCGCAGCCCGAGACGGCGCGCATGCTGATCGTCAAGCTGTCTGGATTGCTGCGCCGCCTGCTTCGCAGCCACGAGCACTTCGTGACCTTGCGCGAAGAGCTGGAGGCCATCGACGAGTACCTCGACATCGAGAGCGTGCGTTTCGGCCCGAAGCTGACGATCGAAAAAGAGATCGCCCACGACACGCTGGACGTCGTCGTGCCGTCCATGATCCTCCAGCCCCTCGTCGAGAACTCGATCAAGCACGGGCTCGCGCGCAAGGTCGGCGAAGGCCGCATCGTCATCCGCGCGATCCGGCGCGGCCGCGCGGCGATCATCGAGGTCGAGGACAACGGTCTCGGCGTCTCGGAAGAGCGCCTCGACCGCGCGATGCTCGGCGGCATCGGGCTGCGCAACGTGAACGAGCGCCTGCGCGTGATCTACGGGGCCAACTACGCCGTAGACCTGCAGAGCGAGCCGGGCAAGGGCACGCGGGCCCGCATCGAGATTCCCGAGCTCATCGTCACCGAACGCATGCCGGCCTGACCATGCTCGTCCGCACCCTGGTCGTCGACGATGAGCGGCCCGCGCGGGAAGAGGTGTGTTTTCTCCTCGGGCGGATGACCGACGTGGAAGTGGTGGGTCAGGCGTCGAATGGCGTCGAGGCGGCGCG
>CAYHSN010000680.1:0-1926 GCA_964359235.1 uncultured Vicinamibacterales bacterium
CGGCCGAGAGCCGGTTGGTCAGCTCGCCGGTCTTCTGCGCATCGAAGAAGGCGACGACCCTCCCCTCGGAGGCCCGAATCCGCAGATACTCCTCCTCGCACAGATCCCGAAGCGCGACCTGAACGAGACGGCCAACCGACGGGATGCGGCCCAGCACATTGAACATGATCGACGCGTGTGACCACGCGAAGCCCTCGTACGCTTCGCGAAGATCGGCGTGGGCATCGACGTGCAGGATGCCGAGGCCCCGGTGGCGACGCGCGGCCTGGACCATGGCCGAGAATGGCACCGAGTGATCCCCGCCGATGATTCCGGGCAATGCACCTCGAGCGAAAACCTCGGCGACCCTATCGCCCACCCAAGCGTTGACCTCGTCGCCAAACCGGTTGACATGGTCGACGAGCGCTTCAAGTTCGGAAGACCCTGAAGAGTTATCGATCAATCGACAATTTTTGGCTCTCCTAACGTCTTCGTGGGTGTCTGGGTCGCGGCCCGTGACGTGAAACGCCCGGAAAGTACGGAGTTTTGAGGAAAGTGATGGCGACAGCGGAGATAGGGAGAACGCGCACGGGCGGAGCGGCTACCGTGGGGTTGCGAGACCTTCACGAGGACCCAACCGCCCATGCGCGCTACGACCCTACTCTCGATCCTGTTCGGCTTGAAGCTCACCCGTGTCATCCGCTTCGAGTTCTCCGACGATGGCCTGGTCGTCGACGTGGCGCCGAGGACGCGGACGCCGCGCTGCTCGGGTTGCTACCGGCGGGCTCCAAACGTCTACGACCAGCGGTCGCGGTTCTGGCGGCACCTGGACCTCGGGGGGATGGTCCTGCTGCTGCGCTACGCCCTGCGCCGCGTCGACTGCCGGCGCTGCGGCATAGTCACCGAGTTGGTGCCGTGGGCCGAGCACGGATCGAGGTTCACTCGTGAATTCGAGCAGACGGCGGCGTACCTCGCGCAGCGCACCGACCAAACGACCGTCTCGACAATGCTCCGAATCGCCTGGGTCACCGTGGGGCACATCGTGTCTCGCGTCGTGAGCCGTCTCGGTCCCGCCAACCGCCTCGAGGGGTTGACTCACATTGGCATCGACGAGTTGTCGTACCGCAAACACCACGAGTACGTGACCATCGTCGTCGACCACATCAAGGGCCGCGTGGTCTGGGTCCATCCCGGCAAGAACGCCGAGACGGTGAAGCGGTTCTTCGAGGAACTCGGCCCCGAACAGACCGCCAAGATCGAGGCCGTCACCATCGATATGTCCGGCGCCTACATCCAGGCCGTCACCGATGCGGCGCCGAAGGCCCGGCTTATCTTCGACCGTTTCCACGTCCAGCGCCTCGCCCACGACGCTCTCGACGAAGTACGCCGCGAGCAGATGCGCGAGCTGCGCGGCACCGACGATGGGGCCGCGATCAAGAAGACCCGATTCGCCCTCCAGAAGAACCCATGGAACCTCACGCAACCGGAGGCCGAGAGGCTCGCGCTCGTCCAGCGCAACAACAGGTCCCTTTACCGCGCCTACCTGCTCAAGGAGACCCTCGCCGACATCTACGGCCGCCGCCAACCCGGAGTCGCCAGGAAGAAGCTACTCGCCTGGATCGGCTGGGCCCTGCACTCCCGGCTCGCACCGTTTCAGCGGGTCGCCCGCACGATCCGAAAGTACCTCGATGGCGTCCTTGGCTACATCGCCACGGGCTTCTCGAACGGTCGGAGCGAGGGCCTGAACGGCAAGGTGCGCACCATCACGCGCCGCGCCTACGGCTTCCACAGCGCGAAGAGCCTCATCGGTTTCATCTTCCTCTGCTGCTCCGGGATCACCCTGTCGCCGGTGAGGACCGTGCCCTCATGCACCCACTAGGACTTGAGGAGAGCCACTTTTTGTCGGACCCGCCAACGGGAAGGACGCACACCAGTATCTGAGGTTAC
>CAYHSN010000681.1:0-1911 GCA_964359235.1 uncultured Vicinamibacterales bacterium
CCACTCCGTTCGCGCACGCTGTTTCCGGGGGGGGTCAGACTGAGACGCGGTCGATCAGCGCGCTGAGCGTCCCGGGCGTCAGCTCCCGGAGCGACCTCACGACGATCAGAGGGCTGGCCGCGAGCAGTTCCGTCTCGGTGCGGCCGGTCGAGACAAACGCCACGCTCGCCATGCCGGCGCGCCGCGCCGCTTCGACACCCGGCGCCGCGTCTTCGATCACCACGCACGATCGCGGCCCGACGCCCATTCGCTCCGCCGCGAGCAGGAACACCTGCGGGTCGGGCTTGCCGCGCGTGACATCGCGGCCGTGGACGATGGCGTCGAAGAGTTGCCGCCCGCCGAGGCGATCGACGGCAAGCTCGACGTTCTCGGGCGGCGCGGACGATCCGACCGCGAGACGGAAGCCGGCGGCGCGCAGCGCGTCGATCAGATCGCGGGCGCCGTCCATGGCGGGGAAGTCGTGCGCGACCAGGTCGCGGTACAGCGCCTCCTTGCGGTCATCGATGGCGTGGACCCGCTCATCCGTCAGCGCGAGATCGGTCCACTGCAGGCGGATGATCTCGCGGCTCGTCCGCCCGAACGTGCGCGCGAAGTCCTGTTCGGAGAACGCCACGCCGTGCTCCCGGGCCACGGCGCGCCAGCTCTCGTAGTGCGCGCGGTACGTGTCGATGAGCACGCCGTCCATGTCGAAGATCACGCCACGAATCATGAAGAGAGGATAGCAGGAGTGCTATGCTTTCAGGCGACAGGCAGGGAGGGTCGCCATGTCTCCACCTCTTGCCGGCCTGGCCAGTCGGCGTGCATTCCTCAAGTTCCTCGCGGCGAGCCCGTTTCTTGCGGCCGCGCCGTTTTCACTCGCCGATCCCCAGCAGCGTCCGGCCGCGCCGCGCGGCGGCGGCGAGGACGCGATCGCGTCCGCCAGGGACGCGGTCAACGTCTTCGACTTCGAGGCACTCGCTCAACAGAAACTCCCGCCGGCGCACTGGGGCTACCTGGCGACGGGCGTCGACGACGACGCGACCATCAAGGCGAACCGGGAAGGCTTCACCCGGTACGAGATCCGTGCCCGCCGGCTGATCGATGTGAGCAAGGTCGACATGTCGATCCGGCTGTTCGGCGCGACCTGGAGTTCGCCGATCATCCTGGCGCCCGTCGGCAGCCAGCGGGCGTTTCATCCCGAGGGCGAAGCGGCGGTTGGCCGGGCGTGCAAGACGAAAGGTCATCTGTTCGTCCTCTCGACGGTCGGTACGGCGTCGGTCGAGGAGGTGACCGCCGCCGCGGGCGGACCCATCTGGTTCCAGCTCTATCCCACGAATGACTGGAACGTGAGCCGCGCGATGGTGAAGCGCGCCGAGGCCGCCGGCTGTCCGGTGCTCGTGCTCACGGTCGATCTGCAGGGCGGCAGCAACCGCGAGACGCTTCGACGGTACGAGAAGCGCGACACACGGGCGTGCGCGCCGTGTCATCCGCTCAGCGGGAGTTTCGCCGAGAACAACCGCCGCAAGCCGATGTTCGACGGCCTCGACCTGTCACGCGTGCGGAGCGTGACGTTGTCCGACATGACGTGGGACTACATCCAGCGTCTGAAGGACGTGACGACGATGAAGATCGCGGTCAAAGGCATCGTCACGCGCGAAGATGCGGAGTTGGCCGTCGAGCGCGGCGCGGACGCCGTCATCGTGTCGAACCACGGTGGGCGCGCGGAAGAGAGCGGGCGCTCGGCGATCGAGTGCCTGCCTGAGGTCGTCGACGCGGTCGCGGGTCGCGTGCCCGTGCTCGTGGACAGCGGATTCCGCCGCGGGACCGACATCTTCAAGGCGCTCGCGCTCGGCGCGACCGCGATCTGCATCGGACGTCCGTACTGCTGGGGCCTGGCGTCGTTCGGCCAGGAGGGGGTGGAGGCCGTGCTCG
>CAYHSN010000682.1:0-1910 GCA_964359235.1 uncultured Vicinamibacterales bacterium
AGTAGCCGACGCCGCGCACGCCGAACTCGCCGAAGTACGCGAGGTCCTTGCGGATCTGGGCCGCGTTGAGATGAAACTGCTCGGCCAGCGCCTTCGAGGACATCGTCTGGACCCCGGCCGCGTCGAGCTCGTTCAGACACCGGAAGTACACCGACAGACGGTTGGTGGTGAGCTCGGGGACCTGGTCGGCCAGCGGGCGGGGCTTGTTCGGCTCTTTCACAAAGGTGTCAGGGATTCTAGGGTGCGGGCCGGTGCCGGTCAAGGGGCGCGTGATAGGATTATCGATTGCTGATTGCTGATTGTCGATTGCTGATTGCTGGAACGAACTGACGATGCCGGCTTCCCTTTTTGGGAAAAGGTGAGCAAGCATCAGGTTCCACAAATCAACAATCGACAATCGACAATCCGAAATGGAAAAGAGGCGGGGTGCAGCCGCCTTCGCCGAGGCTTCGGCGAGCCTGGACGAAGCTCGAAGAGCGGAGTCCGGGGGCCCCCGCCAATCTATTAAGGAGCATGCATATGTCTACTGCGATCGAGGGCCTGAACCCACCGCTGGTCTGGAAGTACTTCGCCGCGCTGGCGCGCATCCCGCGCTGCTCGAAGCACGAGGCGGCCGCCGCGAAGTTCGTGCTCGACACCGCCAGGAAGCTCGGCCTCTCCGCCAAACAGGACACGTTCGGTAACGTCGCCGTGAAGAAGCCGGCCTCGCCCGGGCGCGAGCGGGTGAAGCGCGTGTGCCTGCAGGGCCATCTCGACATGGTCTGCGAGAAGAACGCCGGTACGGTACACGACTTCAGCAAGGACCCGATCGAGCTGGTCCGCAAGGGGAACTTCCTGATGGCGAACGGCACGACGCTCGGCGCCGACAACGGCATCGCCGTGGCGACCAACCTCGCCATCATGGAGGACGCGTCGCTCGTGCACGGCCCGCTCGAGTTCTTGTTCACGGTGGATGAGGAGACCGGCCTCACCGGCGCGCACAATCTGCAGCCCGGCTTCGTCGAGAGCCGCACGCTGATGAACCTCGACTCCGAAGAAGAGGGCGCGCTCTACGTCGGCTGCGCGGGCGGCAAGGACACGACCGGCACCTGGAAAGTCGACTGCGAGAAGGCGCCCGCCACGATGGCGGCGCTCGAGGTGAAGGTGACGGGACTGCGCGGCGGACACTCCGGTCTCGAGATCGACAAGGGCCGCGGGAATGCCATCAAGATCCTGAACCGCCTGCTCATCGCGCTCGGCGATCGGTGCGGCGCGCGGCTGTCGACGTTCAACGGCGGCAACAAGCGCAACGCGATCCCCCGCGAGTGCATGGCGCTCGTCTTCGTGCCGAAGGCGAAGCTGGCCGACGCGAAGGCGCTCGTGAACCAGTGGAACGACACGGCGAAGGCGGAGCTGAAGACCGTCGAGCCCGATCTGAAGGTCACCGCGGACGAGCTGAAGAAGAAGGGCTCGGTGGTCAAGAAGAAGTACCAGAAGCAGATCACCCAGGTCATGTCGGCCCTGCCCCACGGCGTGATCAAGATGAGCGCGGACATCTCGTGGCTCGTCGAGACCTCGACCAACGTCGCCGTCATCAAGACGGCGGGCACGAAGATCTCGCTCGCGACGAGCCAGCGCAGCTCCGTCGCGTCGGAGATCGTGGAGATCGCGCAGACGGTGAAGACGATCTTCGAGATGGGCGGCGCCGAGGTGCAGCAGGGCGACGGCTATCCGGGCTGGAAACCCGACATGGACTCCGCCATCCTGAAGGTCGCGAAGGCGACCTACAAGCAGCTCACCGGCAAGGCGCCCGAAGTCAAGGCCGTGCACGCGGGCCTCGAGTGCGGCATCATCGGCGAGAAGTACCCGGGCATGGACATGGTGTCGTTCGGCCCGACGCTCGAAGGCGTCCACTCGCCCGACGAGAAGAT
>CAYHSN010000683.1:0-1905 GCA_964359235.1 uncultured Vicinamibacterales bacterium
GGCGCCTCGGTACGGAGGCCGACCAGCCGCACCGGATCAAGTACAGGAAGCTGACGAGATAGGGGGTAGGAAGCGAGTCGTTCAGGTACATACTTGCCGTTCAGGTGGACACTTGCCGTTCAGGCGAATCCTTGCCGTTCACGTGAGTGTTCGTCGTTCGCGTGACTCTGCTGCACGGCGACAATCCAGCCGAACGGCGAGAAGCCAGCCGAACGGCGAAGATCTAGCCGAACGGCGAAGATCCAGCCGAACGGCAAGAGTCACCGTACGCGCCATGGCGGAGGATCGGGCGCTAACCATCCGCGTCGAGTGCTACGCAGGCTCTCGCGGCGAGGAAATGCCGCGGCGGTTCTTCGTCGGCGACCGTGCGATCGGCATCGCCGAGGTGCTCGACCGCTGGCTCGCGCCCGATCACCGGTACTTCAAGATTGCGGGCGACGATGGAGACGTTTACCTCATCCGGTACGACGTGAGATCAGACTCGTGGGAGCTGACGATGTTCGAGCGGGGGCAGCCGAGATGACCGCGGGTTCGCACGGCCGCATGTGGCGTCTCGGGGTGCTGCTCGGCCTCTACGTCTTGGTGGCGCACGTACTTCCCCGTCCCGACACCGTCCAGCCCGCCGGGTGGCGGATCACCGGCATCTTCCTCGCCACGATCGCTGGCCTGATGATCCGGCCGCTGCCCGGCGCGGTCGTGGTGCTGCTGGGCCTGACCGCGCTCGTGCTCGTGGGTGGCGTGCCGATGGCCCAGGCGCTCGGCGGCTTTGCGTCGCCGTCGGTCTGGCTCGTGATCGCGGCCATGCTGCTGTCGCGCACCTTGCGCGACACGGGCGCGGCGCGCCGCATGGCGCTCTGGTTCGTGCGCGCCTTCGGCGGCACCTCCCTCGGCGTCTCGTACTCGCTCATCCTGACCGATGTGGTGCTCGCCGGGAGCATTCCCTCGGTCACGGCGCGCAACGCGGGCATCATCCTGCCTATCACGCGGAGCATTGCGGAACTGTACCAGTCGACACCGGGTCCGACGGCCGCACGCCTGGGCACCTTCCTGATGGCCGCGATCTACCAGGGCAGTGTGGTTGCCTGCGCGATGTTCATCACCGGTCAGGCCAGCAACCTGCTGGCCGCGAACCTGGCGGCGAAAGCCGCCGGAGTGACCGTGACGTGGGCGACCTGGTTCATCGCCGGGCTGGTCCCGGGTCTCGTGTCGTTCCTCGCGGTTCCCTACGTCGTGTACCGAACGCTGCCGCCGACCATCAAACAAACGCCGGCTGCGACTGCCTACGCCCGCAGCGAACTGGAGAAGATGGGACCGGTGAGCGGGCGTGAGCGACTGGTGTTCTCGGTGATGTCGACGGTGTGTCTGCTGTGGATGACCTCGGGGTGGCATCACCTGGACGTGACGGTGGTCGCGCTGGCCGGCGTGGGGGTTCTGCTCGTGTCCGACGTGCTGCCGTGGGATCGGGCGATAGCTGAGAAGTCAGCTTGGGACGTGTTCGTCTGGTACGGCGGGCTCCTGACGATGGGCGAGCTGCTCGCCGGAACCGGGTCGACGACCGCGTTCGCCAACTGGGTAGGATCCTGGTTTGCGGGCGAGCCTTGGCTACCGGTGCTGCTCATGACGCTCCTCGTGTACTTCTACGCGCACTACGCCTTCGCCAGCATCACGGCGCACGTGCTCGCGATGTTCCCGCCGTTTGTGGTGATGCTGGCCGGCCTGGGCACGCCGCCGGCGCTCGCCGTCTACTGTCTGGCCTGTTTGGTCAACCTCGCCGCCGGCCTCACTCACTACGGCACGACGAGCGCGCCGATCGTATTCGCTGAAGGATATGTTGGCTTCGGTGACTGGTGGCGGGTCGGATTCATCGCCTCGCTCGTGAACCTGGCCATCTGGCTCACAATCGGC
>CAYHSN010000684.1:0-1901 GCA_964359235.1 uncultured Vicinamibacterales bacterium
CACGGAAGGACCACGGAAGGACCACGGAAGGACCACGGAAGGACCACGGAAGGACTGTGGAATTGCCACGGAATGACTACGGAACCGAGGGCTGCGTAGCGTTCGTGAGAGGATTCCGTGGGCATTCCGTGGTCCTTCCTCGGGCATTCCGTGGGCCTTCCGTGAGTGTGGGAGGGCCTCCAGCCCGTCTGGACCACGAGGTGACGCATGGCAAGACACGGCAAGAAGTACGACGCGGCCCGCAAGCAGGTGCCGGACAAGCCTCAGACGATTGAAGAAGCGGTCCCGCTCGTGCAGACCATGAAGTACGCCAAGTTCGACGAGACGGTCGAGCTGGCGATGCGGCTCGGCGTCGATCCGAAGCACGCCGACCAGATGGTGCGCGGCACCGTCGTCCTTCCGCACGGGCTCGGCACGACCAAGAAGGTGCTGGCCATCGCCGGCGGCGAGAAGCAGAAGGAAGCGCAGGAGGCCGGCGCCGATCACGTCGGCGGCGAGGACATGGTCGAGAAGATCCAGGGCGGCTGGATGGACTTCGACGCCATCGTCGCCACGCCGGACATGATGCGCGCCGTCGGCAAGCTCGGCAAGGTGCTCGGGCCGCGCGGGTTGATGCCGAACCCCAAGACCGGCACGGTGACCTTCGAGATCGCGAAAGCCGTGCGCGAGATCAAGGCCGGCAAGGTCGAGTTCCGCGTCGACAAGACCGGCATCATCCACGCGCCGGTCGGCAAGACGTCGTTCCCCACGCCGAACCTGATCGCCAACGCGCGCGCGCTTGTCGACAGCGTGGTGCGGGCGAAGCCGGCGGCGGCGAAGGGCAAGTATCTCAAGAGCGTGACGATCTCCTCGACGATGGGTCCGGGGATCTCCATTGACGTGACCACGCTCGAGGCGGCGGCGAAGCATTAATCCGGAGGCCGGAGGCCAGGGACCAGAGGCCGGGGACGAGGCGAACCCAAGCCCCGAGCCTCAGGCCCCAAGCCGACAGGATTCAGCGATATGGCAGTGACCAGACAGGAAAAGGGCGTCGAGCTCCAGCAACTGGAGCAGGCGTTCCGCAGCTCAGACAGCGCCATCCTGATCGACTACACCGGGATGGACGTGCCGACCGTGACCGAGTTGCGGCGGCAGATTCGCGCGGCGCGCGCGCAGTACCGCGTCGTGAAGAACACGCTCGCCCGTCGCGCCGTCAAGGGCACGCCGTTCGAGGCGCTGACCGAACACCTGAAGGGCACCACCGCCGTCGCCTACAGCGGCGCCGACCCGGTGGTGCTGGCCAAGACCCTGACGACGTTCGCCAAGACCGCGCCGACCCTGACCATCAAGGCCGCGGTCGTGCAGGGCCGGGCCATCACGCTTGCCGCTGTGTCCGAGCTGGCGTCGCTGCCGGGCCGTCCTGAGCTGTACGCGCAGCTCCTGGCGGTGATGCAGGCGCCGATGGTGCAGCTCGTGCGCGTGCTGCAGGCCGTGCCGCGCGACCTGGTGAACGTGCTGGCGCAGGCGGAGAAGAAGAGAGCGGAATCGGAACGAGGAACGAGGAACGAGGAACGAGAAGCCCCTACTGGACTAAGCGGATCGTTGTGACGAACATCGCCGAGCCGCAAAGCGGCGAGGTACAGGTCGCGGGGGTGGGGCCCCGCGACACGAGGCTGACTAAGCGGATCGGTGCTTCGAATCACCGCCCCGAGCCGAAGGCGAGGGGTGGCAGGCGATGGGGGTGCCGCCTTCGCTGCGCTTCGGCGAGCCTGGCCGTAGCGAAAGCGGAGGCTGGGGGCCCCGCGACACGAGGCTGACTAAGCGGATCGGTGCTTCGAATCACCGCCCCGAGCCGAAGGCGAGGGGTGGCAGGCGATGGGGGTGCCGCCTTCGCTGCGCTTCGGCGAGCCTGGCCGTAGCGA
>CAYHSN010000685.1:0-1896 GCA_964359235.1 uncultured Vicinamibacterales bacterium
CGCCGCCGGTGCGACTCTTCCGCTCGCAAGCCCTCTCCGGTTTTGACGCATTAGGGCTAGGTTAACGCTTATGGGGCCCGACGCTCCGCTCCGGCGCAACTCTTCCTGTCGTCAGACGGGTGTAGTGTTGTTGGCGGCTCCTCCTCGGGGGACATCTGAGTGACGCGACTGCGAGTGGGTGTGCTGTACGGCGGGCGATCGGGTGAGCACGAGGTGTCGGTCGCGTCGGCGGCCTCGGTGCTGGCCAATCTCGATCGTGCGCGCCACGAACCGGTGCCGATCCGCATCGACCGTGACGGGGGCTGGGCGATCGCCGACCGTCCTCCGACGTCGGCGTCGGCCGCGGCCGCGATCGAGCAGGCGCGGATCGAGGCGGCGCGGCCGGCGCGCGCGGCGCGCGAAGTCCATCTGGTGCCGCGGCCGGGCGCAGACACCCTCATCGCCATCGACCGCGAGGCCGGCGCGGCCGCGGAGTCGGCCGAGCGGGACCGCGCGTGTGTGACCGGCCTGGGTCTCGATGTCGTGTTCCCTGTTCTGCACGGCCCCTACGGCGAGGACGGAACGGTCCAGGGTCTCCTGGAACTCGCCAACGTCGCGTACGTCGGCGCTGGCGTGCTGGCGTCTGCGCTCGGCATGGACAAGGCGCTCGCCAAGGTCGTCTTCGCCGCGAGCGGGCTCCCGGTTTGCGACGCTCTGGTCATCGGCCGCCGGGCGTGGGACGCGGATCGGGAGGGCCGGCTGCTCGCCGCGCTCGATCGATTCTCGCTTCCCGTCTTCGTCAAGCCGGCCAATCTCGGGTCGAGCGTCGGCATCTCGAAGGCGCGCACGCGCGATGAGCTCGCGGCAGCGATCGACCTGGCCGCCGAGTTCGACCGCAAGATCCTCGTGGAGGCGGCCGTACCCGACGCGCGAGAGATCGAATGCGCCGTGCTCGGCAACGACGAGCCCGAAGCCTCCGTGCCAGGCGAGGTCGTGCCTTCGCGGGAGTTCTACGACTACCAGGCGAAGTATCTGGACGACGGATCGACGCTGTTGATCCCAGCGCCCCTCACGCGCGATCAGGCCGACGAGGTGCGCCGGCTCGCGGTCGCGGCGTTTCGAGCCGTCGACTGTGCCGGCATGGCGCGCGTCGACTTCCTCATGGCGCGCGCGAGCGGCGCGATCTGGCTGAGCGAGATCAACACCATCCCCGGCTTCACGACCATCAGCATGTATCCGAAGCTGTGGGAAGCCAGCGGCGTGAGCTATCCCGCGCTCATCGATCGCCTGATCGCGCTCGCGCTCCAACGTCACGACGAGAAGCAGCGACTGCGCACGAGCGTCCTCTGAGGAATTTTTGACTTTCCACGCACTTTGTGCTTGACAGCAGATGTTTCTCATCCATAATCTACATGTCGTATGAGGGTGGCTCGCTCAGCCCACCTATTGGGATCCCTCGGGACGGGTACCCGAGCTGAGCTGCCAACTCTGAGGAGGAAGAATGGCGAAGAAGACTGCGAAGGGCGGCAAGAAAAAGGGCGGCAAGAAGCGCTAAGCGCCGACCGCCGGTCCGGGGGTGTCAGGACAACGTGACACCCCCAATTTTTTTGATGCGATGCTTCCGCGACACGCGGAAGTTAGCAAAGAAGCGACGAGGCTCGACACGCGCGGCCGACGTGCCAGGCGGCAGCGGACTTGCGGTGGGGTGAGTGCTCGCGCACGCAAAATCCCGGACGAAGGGGGGGATACTCGAAATGGCGAAGAAGACTGCCAAGGGCGGGAAGAAGAAGGGCGGCAAGAAGCGGTAAGCGCGCCGCAACCCGCCAAAAAAGGGGGCGAACATCGCCCCCTTTTTTGCTGTATGGGCGCGCTCACGCGCCACGCACCGCTACTTCCCGGACATCGACACGCCGTCCC
>CAYHSN010000686.1:0-1896 GCA_964359235.1 uncultured Vicinamibacterales bacterium
TCGCCGGCCAGTTCCATCTGCTTCTTCGCTTCCTGACCGATGATCGTCTGGTGCAGCAGGACGTGATTGAGGACGCTGCCGAGCGCGTACTTCGTGTCGTCGCGCTTGGCCGCGTCCTCGATGGCTTCCGAGATCGCGATGCCCAGGCTGCCGGGCGAGTCGGGATCGGCCGCCCGAATCCGGCGACCGGCTTCGGTCAAGGGTGACGGGCTGGCGACGATCTCCGCGCCGTAGGTCTTCATCATGACGCGTCGATACGGCTTCTGGTCGTAGCTCACCTTGACCATGTAGACCATGCACTCGAGGTTCATCAGGCGGCACGCGCAGGCGAGCGCGCTGCCCCACTGGCCCGCGCCGGTCTCGGTGGCCAGCCGCTTCACGCCCTCCTGCTTGTTGACGTAGGCCTGCACGAGCGCCGTGTTCAGCTTGTGACTGCCGACAGGGCTGACGTGCTCCGACTTGTAGTAGATGCGGGCGGGGGTATCGAGCAGCTCCTCGAAGGCGCGCGCCCGGTACATCGGGGTCGGCCGGTAGAGGCGGTAAATGTCCCGCACCTCGTCCGGGATCTCGACCAGCGGCGCCTGCGTCACTTCCTGTGCCAGTCATGAGTCCCTCATGCCTCCGTCACGCGGCGGCGCTGGCCGGAATGCCGTTCTTGAGGATGTCTTCCATCGCCGTCACGAAGGTATCGACCTCCTCGAGCGGCGTGTAGACGTTCGGCGTCACGCGAATGCCCTGATAGTCGTCGCGCGTGATCGCGGTCGCGACGATGCGGTACTTGTCCCACAGGAACGCGTTGATCTTCGCCGCCTCGACGCCCTCGATCCCGACGAGCGCGAGTCCCCAGGTCTGCCCTGGTTCGAGGCTGGAGTGGATCTTGATCCGCGGATTCTTCCTGAGCTGGTTGGCCCAGCGCAGCGTCAGGTAGCGCAGGCGCGCGGCCTTGCGCTCGGCGCCGATCGCCTGGTGGAACGCGAGCGCCTCGTTGATCGCCGCCTTGGTCGCCGCCGGGCGCGTGCCGATCTCCTCGAACTTGCGGATGTCGGTGGTCCGGTGTGCCGGCGCGGCCTGGAGCGGCCAGGTCTTCGCGATGTTCTCCTTGCGCACGTACAGGAATCCGGTGCCGACCGGCGCGAGCAGCCACTTGTGCAGGCTCGTCCCGTAGTAGTCGCACTCGAGATCGCGCAGCGTGTACGGGAAGTGCGCCACGGCGTGCGCGCCGTCGACGATCGTGACGAGCCCGCGCTGGCGCGCCATGCGGCTGATCTGCTGGACGGGGAAGAGCTGCCCGGTCAGGTTCGTGATGTGACAGAAGTGCAGCACCTTCGTCTGGGGCGTGATGGCCCGCTCGAACCGCTCGTAGAGATCCTGCTGGGTGGTCGGGACCGGGAAGTTGATGCGCGTCACCTTGATCGTGTCGCGCCGCATGCGCTGGTCCCAGGTCGTCAGCATGCGCGGATAATCCTGCTCGGTCGTGATCACTTCGTCGCCAGCCTTGAGGTCGAGGCCGTTCTGCGCGATCTGCAGGGCCTCGCTGGCGTTGCGGGTGATGGCCATCTCCTCGGTGTCGCACCCGAATTCCGCCGCGAGCCGGCGGCGTACCGTCTCGATGTTGCGTTCGATGAGGCCGCGGTGATACACCGGCGCCTGGTTGGAGTAGTCCAGGTAGCGCTTGTACGCCTCGTGAACCACCCGAGGGCTGGGACAACTGTTGCCGTTGTTCAGATTGATGAGCGTGCGATCGAGCGCGAACGCCTGCTGGATCTCGCGCCAGTAGAACTCGTCCTGCGCGACTTGTTCCGGCGTCTGGCCCGCGACCGCCGCCGTGGCCGCCTCCACCTCATCCAGACCGTTCACTTTCAGGGCCAGCGCGGTCGACCCGAGGGCACCGGGCAG
>CAYHSN010000687.1:0-1893 GCA_964359235.1 uncultured Vicinamibacterales bacterium
ACCCGTCGAACCGCTCGGAAGGGGGACGACACGACATGACCGACCTCGCTTCGGCAGGTTGCCCGTGCCCTTGAGCGCCTCGGCGTTCACGAGAAACGGCGGCGCGATCTCCGTGTAGCCGTGCTCCTTCGTGTGCAGGTCGAGCATGAAGTTGATGAGCGCGCGTGAGAGCCGCGCGCCCGCACCCACGAGCACGGAGAACCGCGAGCCCGACATCTTCACCGCGCGCTCGAAATCCAGGATGCCGAGCGCGGGCCCGAGGTCCCAGTGCGCCTTCGGCTCGAAGTCGAACACCGGCGGATCGCCGGCGCGGCGCACTTCCTGGTTGTCGGCCGGGCTGGTTCCGACCGGCACGCTCTCGTGCGGCAGGTTCGGCAGCGTCAGGAGGACGCTCGACCGCCGGTACTCGAGCGAGTCGAGCTCGATCTCGAACTGCTTGATCTGCCCCGCGCGCTGCTTGTTGGCGGCGAAGATCCCGCTCGCATCAAGGCCTTGGCGCTTCGCGCGCGCGACCTCGTCGCCCGACGTGTTCTGCAGCCGCTTCAGCCCCTCGAGCTCCGGAATGAGCCGGCGGCGGCGCGACTCGAACGTCGCAAGCTGCTCCAGCTCGTTGTCGGCCGTCACGCCGCGCTTCGCGAGACCGGCGCGGACCACCTCGATATTGTCACGGACGAAGAGCGGATCGAGCATGTGTGATCGGAGGCCGGAGGCCTGGGACCGGAGGCCAACACCAGAGGCCGGAGGTCGGGGGCCGGAGGCCAGGGAAGATCTTAGCTGAGAAGCGACGGGTTGCGTAGAATACGTGAATGCCTATGAGGCCTCGTTCCGCCATCCGCAAGGCCGTGTTTCCGGCGGCCGGGCTCGGCACGCGCTTCCTGCCGGCCACCAAGGCCCAGCCGAAGGAGATGCTGCCGCTCGTCGACAAGCCCATCATCCAGTACGGCGTCGAGGAGGCCGCGGCTTCCGGGGTCGACAACATCATCATCGTCACGGGGCGCGGCAAGAACGCCATCGAGGATCACTTCGACGTCAGCATCGAGCTGGAAGCGTTTCTCGAGGCGCGAGGCAAGACCGATCTCCTCGCCGAGATCCGGAAGATCTCGAACCTGATCAACTTCTCCTACGTGCGCCAGGGCGAGCCGCTCGGTCTGGGCCACGCCGTGCTCGTCACGCGCCCCTTCATCGGCGACGAGCCCTTCGCCGTGCTGCTCGGCGACGACGTGATCGACGCGGACCCGCCGGCACTGCAGCAGATGATCGACATCTTCGGGAAGGTCAACGGCCCGGTCATCGCCGTCGAACGCGTGCCGCGCGAAGACGTCAGCGCCTACGGCATCATCGCGAGCGAACCGGTGGGCGAGGGAATCTACCGCATTCTCGATCTCGTCGAGAAACCGCCCGCCCACGAGGCGCCGTCGAACCTCGCGATCATCGGCCGCTACATCCTCACGCCCGACATCTTCGACGAGCTCGAGGCCACCGCGAGCGATCGCACGGGCGAAATCCAGCTCACCAACGGCCTGCGGCGTCTGCTCGCCAAGCGCCCGCTCTACGCCTGCGAGATCAAGGGCGTGCGCCACGACACGGGCAACAAACTCGGCTTCCTGAAGGCGATCGTCTACTTCGCGCTGCGGCGGCACGATCTCTCGGGCGCCTTCCGCGACTACCTGCGCACGCTGGAGTTGTAGCACAGGATGCCTTCGAGCTTGTTTCACAACCTGTCGCGCCGGACTTCAGTCCGGCCTCGGGCGCGACTAAAGTCGCGCGCTACGTCGGTTGTTGAAATCAGCTCTCAGGATTCGGACTTCGACGAGGAGCTCGCCGGCTTCGTGGAGTCTGATGAGGCCTTCGAGGAGTCGGACGAGGAGGAGGAGTCCGTCTTCGTGGCCGAAT
>CAYHSN010000688.1:0-1885 GCA_964359235.1 uncultured Vicinamibacterales bacterium
CAATGGAAGATGGCAAATCGTTGACCCGTTTTGGCTTGAGCTGAAAGTGCCCGTATTTGTTGGGTTTTCGTGATCCGGGCTGACAGACTCCCTGCCTCCCAGCCAATCTCACCAGTCCCACCAGATTTCCCAGTGCTTTTCGCTCTTCTCACGCTCAGCGGGATGGCTCAGACCGTTTGAGTCTCCCGCCCAGCCCGGCCATAATGGTCTCGTTCCCTTGCACCGCCGGAGGTCGAACCGACACGAGGAGGGCGGCAGCCCTGGACGTCACACTCGCGTACCACGAGCGGTCGAAGCACCGTCCGTTCTCGTTTGCGCCCGCTCTCGGCTACATGGACTGGGACACGCAGCCCGACCCGTTCCGCCGGTTCGAAGGCGCCCCCGTGCTGCCTCTGGATCTCCTGGGGGTCGGACCGGAACCGCGCTACGAGGCCGCGTTCACGCCCGGTCTCATCGCTCCAGCGCCGCTCGACCGCCTCTCCATCTCTCGGCTGTTCCACGACGCACTCGCGCTCTCCGCGTGGAAGCAAGCCGGGACGGCTCGTTGGGCCCTCCGGGTCAATCCGTCGAGCGGCAATCTTCACCCGACCGAGGGGTATCTCGTCGCCGGGCCCATCGCCGGCCTTCATCCGCGACCTGCCGTCTTCCACTACGCGCCGCTGGAGCACGCGCTCGAGCTTCGTGCGGAGCTGTCGGAGGACGCGTGGCTGAAGATTGCGGCGCAACTCCCTGAGCGCGCTGTCCTCGTGGGTCTCACCTCGATCCACTGGCGCGAGTCGTGGAAGTACGGCGAGCGAGCCTTCCGCTATTGCCATCACGACGCCGGGCACGCGATCGGCAGCGTGGCGGTGTCCGCCGCCGGGCTCGGCTGGGAGACGAGGCTGCTCGAGAGCGTCACCGACGCCGAACTGGCGGTGCTCCTCGGTGTGCACACGCAGGCCGGGGTCGAGGCCGAGCACGCCGACTGCCTCATGGCCGTCTTCGCCCAGGGCGCGAGCTTCACGATTGACGAGCAGCGGCGGTTCGCTGTTCCGGGCACGGTATCCGACGAGGTCCGTGGCGCGCGCTGGTCTGGAGTGCCGAACCGGCTGAGCCGCGATCATCATCTGTGGCCCGTCATCGATGAGGTGGCCGCTGCCACGGAGAAGCGCTCGCCACCTGGCGAGGCGTTCTGGTTTACGGGCGCCTTCGAGCAGCCCTCCCTCGAGTTCAGCGACTCGGCGCTCGCGCTTCGACACATCATCCACCAGCGGCGCAGCGCGCTCGCACTTGACGGTCGGACGGGCCTCGCGCGCAGCGTCTTCTACCAAATCTTGTCGAAGGTCATGCCGGGTTCACGGCAGGTCCCGTTCACGACGCTGCCCTGGCGCCCGCCGGTGGATCTCCTGCTACTTGTCCACCGCGTGGCGGACTTGACGCCCGGCTTGTACGTCCTTGTGCGAGATCCCGCGCGGAGAGAGGCGCTCGAGCGAGCGATGGATGGGGCTTTCGCGTGGACGCGGGCGGAGGCGTGTCCGACGTCCTTGCCCCTCTTCCTGCTCGCTTCCGGGGATGCGCGCCGCGTCGCACAACAGACGAGCTGCGATCAGGAAATCGCGGCAGACGGGGTCTTCGCCGCGGCGATGCTCGCCGAGTACCGGGCGTCCCTCGAGGCGTTCGGCCCCTGGCACTACCGCCGCCTGTATTGGGAGACGGGCGTCATCGGTCAAGTCCTCTACCTCCAGGCCGAAGCGAACGGTCTCCGTGGCACCGGCATCGGCTGCTTTTTCGACGACCTCACACACCAGGTGTTCGGGCTCACCGGGGACCGGTTCCAGGTGCTCTACCACTTCACGATGGGCGCGCCGGTCGACGATCCACGCCTCCAGACGCATCCACCGTATCA
>CAYHSN010000689.1:0-1885 GCA_964359235.1 uncultured Vicinamibacterales bacterium
CAGGTCTCCTCGCAACTCCTTTGCTAGTAACTGTTTAGCGGGCTGCCCCGGCCGATCCGCTAAACAGTTACCCTGATTCACGGCAACCACGAAGGCACGAAGGCACGAAGGGGCGGGAGCGGGCTATCCGACAGCCGCGTGACACTTACTCGTTCCTCGTGACTCGTTCCTCGTTACTTCACGTCTTTCAGTATCTCCCGCGCGGCGTTGGCGCCCGGCGCGCCCGTGATGCCGCCGCCGGGGTGTGTGCCGGCGCCGCAGAGATAGAGCCCCTTCACCGGCGTGCGATACCGCGCCCAACCGAACACCGGTCGCGCCACGAAGAGCTGGTCGAGCGCGGGCTCGCCGTGATGAATGTGGCCGCCCGTCAGGCCGAAGCGCTCTTCGAGGTCAACCGGCGTGATGACCTGCAGGTGCCGCACGAGACTCGGCAGATCCGGCGCGTACGTCGTGAGCGTGCGCATCACGCGGTCCGCGAGGGTCTCGCGTTCTTTCGTCCAGTCGCCCGCGCGGAGCCGGAACGGCGCGCAATGGGCGACGATCGACATCACGTGCTTGCCGGGCGGCGCGAGCGACGCATCGAGGAGCGAGGGAATCGTGACGTCGAGGTACGGGTCGTCCGAGATCCGGCCGTACTTCGCGGCGTCGAACGCGCGGTCGAGATAGTCGAGGCTCGGGCCGATGTGGATGCGGCCGCCGAGCAGGCGCTCGGCCGGCTCGCCCGACGTGACGGCCGTGAAGCGCGGCAGCGCGTCGAGCGCGAGGTTGAGTTTCGCGGTCGCGCCCTCGCAGCGGTAGTGGCGGATGTCGTCCGCGAACTCGGGCGTGAGCGCGTCGGGATCGACGAGGCCGAGGAGCGTGCGCTTGGGATCCGCGTTCGACACGACCGCGCGCGCGAAGATCTCTTCGCCCGTCGTCAGCGCCACGCCGGCGACCGCGCCGTCGCGCACGAGGATCCGCGCGACCTCGGTCTCCACGCGGATCCACGCGCCGGCGGCGCGCGCGGCGTCGGCCAGCGTGCGGGCGAGCCCGCCGGGGCCGCCGAGCGCCGACATGCCACTGCCGGCCGGCGCGGGGTCCCACGCGGCGGCGAGCAGGAGGTTGGCGCCCGTGCCCGCGGACCTCGGGCCGAGGCGTGTGCCGAAGACTCCGCGCGCCGCGACCGTCGCGCGCAGCAGATCGGTTTCGAACCATTCACCCGTCAGATCGGCGACGGCCATCGGCATGTACCGCAGGAGCCGGAAGGCGTCGTCGCGGCCGAGGGCGCGGAAGCGCCGCCCTGTCTGCAGCCAGCTCCAGAGGTCGCGGCCTCCGGGGCGGTTCACGGCTGGCGGTGTCGATTCGAGGAGCGAGCGGAGAAAGCGGGCGAGTGCGCCGAGCGCGCGGCTGAACCCCGGCCACCGCGCGGCGTCGCGCGCGGAGAAGCGCGCGATCGCCTCGGCCGTGCGCCGCTCGTCGCGATGGATCACGAGCGCGCGTCCATCCGGCGCGGGCGCGAACACGCACGGGTCCGGCGTCAGGAGCGCGAACCCGTGCCGCGCGAGCTGCAGGTCCTCGACGATGGAGGCGCAAAGCGGGCCGATCGCGTGCGCGAGCGTCGGCGAGCGGAAGCCCGGCGCGATCTCGCCGGTGCGCGCGCCGCCGCCGACCTCGTCGCTGCGCTCGAGCACGAGCGGCTTCAACCCCGCGCGCGCGAGGTACGCCGCGGCCACGAGGCCGTTATGTCCGCCGCCGATGACGATGACGTCACGCATGCCGTTCGCCGATTGTCACGCTGCAGAATGAGATCACGAAACGAGGCCACGAAGGCACGAAGATACGAAGACGCCATCAGCCACGAAGGCACGAAGACACGAAGACGCCGTCAGCCACGAAGCCACGAAGG
>CAYHSN010000690.1:0-1884 GCA_964359235.1 uncultured Vicinamibacterales bacterium
GCCCTTCGACGCCGCTCAGGGCAGGCAAGCTCGGCCCCTACTCGTTCCTCGTTCCTCATTCCTCATTCCTCATTCCTCGTTCCTTCGTGTCCGTGTCATCGCGCTGATCGCGAGCCCTACCGTCACGACCACGACCGTGCCGATCACGTTCTGCCACAGATAGGCGACCGTCGTCGTCGCCGCCACCAGGCCCACCGTCGCCATCCCCGCGATCATTCCAACGAAGGCGCCCGTGCCCGTGGCGCGGCGCGTGACGATGGCCAGGAAGAACACGCCGAACAGCGAGCCGTAAAAGAACGATCCGAGCTGGTTGACGACCTCGATGAGCGCGCCGAGGCTGACAGCGTAGGTCGCGACGAGGCAGGCGAGGAGGCCCCAGCCCACGGTGGCGATCTTGGACGCCAGCAGGGTCTCGCGATCGCTTGCGCCCCTGCGCCAGTGCCGCGTGTAGAAATCGATCACGGTCGCCGTCGCGAGCGAGTTCAGCTCGGCGGCGATCGTCGACATCGCCGCCGCGAAGATCGCCGCGATCATCAGGCCGACCAGACCGATCGGCAGCCGCGTGATGATGAAGGTCGGGAAGACGTAGTTGACATCGTTGTACCCGCGGTCGCCGGAGACCTCCTTCACGAGCGCCGAGGCCTGGCGCCGCACACCGGCCACCCGCCCGTTCTCCGCTGCGAGCGCCGCGCGCGCCCGCGCGACGGCCTCCGCATCGCCGCTCGCCTGTGTCTCGACGAACGCCTGCGCCGCTGCGCGAAGGGCCTCGAACGCGGTCGCGAATTCGCCTTCCAGCCGCCGGTACTCCGCCGCGCGCGAGCTCGATCGCACGACGTCGTCGTGGACCGGATTGAAGAGCATGGGCGGCTGGTTGAACGAGTAGAACACGAACACCAGGACGCCGGTGAGCAGGATGAGCGCCTGCAGCGGAATCTTGAAGAACGCGCTCATCAGCAGGGACTGCCGGCCCTCGTTGATGGACTTCGCGGTGAGATAGCGCTGCACCTGGCTCTGATCGCAGCCGAAGTAACCGAGCGCGAGGAACGTCCCGCCGATGAGACCCGACCAGAACGTGTAGGTCGTCGTCACGTCGAATGTGAAGTCAATCGTGTTCAGGCGTCCGGCCGCGCCCGCGACGCGCAGGGCGTTGGCGACACTCAGGCCGTCGGGCAGACCGACGAGGAGCGCCATGACCGCTGCCAGCACGCCCGCCACGATGACGACCATCTGCTTGACGTCGGCCCACGCGACCGCCTGCACGCCACCGAGCATCGTATAGATGATGGTCGGAATGCCGAGCGCGAGCACCGTCAGGGTGAAGTTCCACCCCAGCACGATCGAGAGAATCACGGCCGGCGCCGAGATCACGACGCCGCAGGACGCCGCGCGCGACACGAGGAACAGCAGGCTCGTGAGCGATCGCGTCTTCGCGTCGAACCGGCGCTCGAGGTACTCGTACGCGGTGTAGATCTTCGCGCGGTGGAAGAACGGCACGACCGTGAGCGACAGGACGATCATCGCGATCGGCAGACCGAAATAGAACTGCACGAACCGCATCCCATCGTCATAGCCCTGGCCCGTCGTGCCGACGAGGGTGATCGCGCTGAGCTGCGTCGCCATCACGGACAGGCCGACGACCCACCACGGCAGGCTGCGCTTGGCGACGAAGTAACCGTCGAGCTCGTCCCGCCCGCGAACGCGGCTCAGGCCGTCGCGGATGATCCAGACGAGATAGACGACGACGATGGTCCAGTCTAGGGGGTGCATGGATCGGAGGCTGGGCGTTGGGGGACGGAGTAACGAGTAGCGAGTAACGAGTAACGAGTAATGAGTAGGGGCCGAGCTTGCCTGCCCTGAGCGGAGCCGAAGGGCCTGCCCTGAGCG